>DATNMI010000445.1:0-9328 GCA_035602375.1 Nitrospiria bacterium
ACAACCCAAGCCACCCTGTAAAAGCCACAGGATGAAAACCAATGACGTAATCCTGTGGAAGAGAGCCTATCAGCTGGTTCACAAAGAGATAAAATATCGGAGAACTCCCGATTTCGACAGTTTGCGCCCCCAGAACGGATCTCCCCTGCGTGACATCCGACAGCGGAAGGCCTATGAGAAGAGCGCCGCAGGAAACCAGAAAACCGGCGATAGGACCGGAGACCGCTATGTCAAAGAGGGCATTTTTATACAGAACGGGCGAGCGTATCCGGATAAACGCGCCAAATGTCCCGATCATGAAAAAATTGGGAGGCGCTGGAATAAAATAAGGTAGAGAGGCGTCCACTCCGTGAATTCGGGAGGCAATGTAATGTCCCATTTCATGGGAAAGAAGAATTAATAAAAGCGTAAAAGAAAA
The DNA here is from genome assembly GCA_035602375.1 of Nitrospiria bacterium. Lineage (GTDB taxonomy): Bacteria > Nitrospirota > Nitrospiria > JACQBW01 > JACQBW01 > DATNMI01. Next base: position 419 of record DATNMI010000445.1, read on the forward strand.
GGGGAAACCTTTAATGATATCCGCAGGACGGCTTAGGGGATCTCCGCCGGCCTGAAAAGCGCCGGCCACGACGGTTGTGGCAACCGTCAACAGAAAAAGAGAAAGGATCCATCCGATCCGCTCCTTTCTCATTACAGCAACGGCAGAAGCAGGCACTGTTCCCTCTTCCATGTTCTACTCGCATTTCCGAATAGAGGTTACCTGATCCATGGCGAATTCGATCCATTGATTGGGCGTCTGAAGACTGATCGTATCTTCGGAAGCGCCGATTAAGAGACCCCGGTAGCTGATTCCATTCGCCATGATTTCCACCTGATGGCCTCTGCAGTTCTCTAATTCGTCTTTCATAAAATAAATGGCCTCCTGATTTTTTTTGTTACAGGATTTCAGGAAATATCTTCCCCGGGTTTAAAATTCCCTTTGGATCAAAAGCCCGTTTAACCTCTTTCATCATTTTAACAGCCACGGAGTCGACCTCGAGCGAAAAATAAGGCCGTTTGGACAGACCGATCCCGTGTTCGCCGGACAGACTTCCTCCCAGCGACAGCGCGAGCCGGAATATTTCCGCTACCGCTTCTTGGGCTCTGTCCCACTCTTGACTGCCCTTTTGATCCGTCATGATATTGACATGGAGATTTCCCTCTCCGGCGTGTCCGAAACTGACGATCGTCAATCCGTATTTCTTGCCAAGGTCGGCCAGACCGGAAACCATTTCGCCGACCTTGCTTCTCGGCACTACGATATCTTCATTAATTTTAGCCGGTTTAATCCGGTAAAGAGTTTGGGAAAGCGCTTTTCGCGCCTTCCAGATCCGGGCGGTTTCTTCTTCGGTTCGCGCGAAATCAACGCGGAGGGCGCGGCTCTGATAACACAGGGCGGAAATCCATTCCGCCTCTTCGCTTGCCGAAGACTTGCTTCCATCCGTTTCGATCATCAAAATCGACCGGGTTTCCGCAGGAAGGCCAAACCGGGAATGCGCGTCCATAATGCCGAGGGACGCTTCATCCATATATTCCAGAACCGACGGACTCGCTTTTGACCTGACAATTTCCGTAATAGCGCGTGATGCGTCATAAATCGAGGGAAAGAGAGCAAGAAGCCCTACCCGGCACTCCGGATAAGGAATGAGTTTCAATATGGCCCGGGTGACCACCGCCAGGGTCCCTTCGGATCCGACGATTAACCGGACGAGATCATATCCCACAGCCCTCTTTACAGTCCTTCCGCCCGCGCGCAATATTTCTTCCGTCGGCGTCACCAATTCGAGGCCCAGGAGATAATCCTTCGTTCCTCCATATTTGACGGAATGAGGCCCTGAGGCCCCTTGGGCGATATTTCCTCCGATGGTGCAAAATTCCGAGCTGGAAGGATCAGGAGGATAGTAGAGCCCTTTTTCCCGCGCCCGGCGATGCAGTTCCGCGGTGACGACGCCCGGTTCGACGACCGCTGTAAGATTTTCTTCATCTATTTCCTGAATACGGTTCATCCGTTCCAGCGAAAGGAGAATGCCTCCCCGAACCGGAACCGACCCTCCCGCGAAACCGCTCCCCATTCCCCTCGGCACGACCGGTATCTCCTCGGCCGAGGCAAACCGTAGGATTCCGGCAATTTCCGCGGCCGTCGAAGGCCGCATCACAATATCCGGCAGAGACTCTATCCGGGTCGCATCATAACCGTAACAGGCCAGATCGGCTGGATCGGAGGTCGTCCATGCAGGCGCTAAAATTTCTTCAAGTCGTTTCTTTTGAAATGCTTTCAACACGGGAATATCATACCAGAGCCCCAGGGGCTGAAACAACGTCAAGTTTCCTGAAAAAAACCCTTTATATTTGATTTTTAGCGAGAATTCAGTTAACATGAAACCTGGTTTTCTTTAAGTTAAAGGTCTCCCAAAAGAGTCTGGTTGAAAGTTTCAAATCATTTAAAAAATTCACATTGCCCGCGCCTGATCTTCGGGTTCCTCTTTTTCATTCTCCTGACATTTTCCGCCATCGCCGCGGAAGATTTAGGGTCGCCTCCGGAACCGTTCAATGAAATTCACCGCCAGGTTGAGGAAGCCCGGTCAGCTTTAGGGAAATCCCTGTCCAAACCCGCGGCTCCTCCGGAGCGGCAGAAATATCAGACGGCCCTGAATCTGCTCCGTCAGGGAGACAACTACTCCGCCAATCAAATCTTCAAAGAACTGCTTGTCAGCCGGAAAACGCCCCAGGAAGTAAAAAACGAAATTCTTTTAACCCTTGGCTTCCTCAATCTGGAGCAGAAAAAACCGGAGGAGGCCATAGAGGCTTTTTCTAAAGTGATCAATCTCCCGGAAATGAGGGAGAAGGCCCTTTTCGGCACGGCATGGGCCTTTTTCAATTCGAGCGAATATATCAAGGCGATTACCCAGTTTGAGGAGGTGGGCCGGCAATACCCTGGAGGGAATGACGCGCTGGAGAGCATGACCATGATCGGCCAGAGTTATTCCCGGCTCCTGGCCTTTGACAAGTCAGCCGAAAGTTATCGCGAAACGCTCCGTTCCTATGGAAATCAGATCCGGCAGATCCGTGAACTGGTCCAGAAAACAGAAAAAGGGGTTGTTTTTGACAGGAACGCAATTTTTCAGGGAACCGACGGCAATTGGGCCCTCTGGATTACGCGCTTGCGCGAAGATCCCTATGACGGACTGATCGTCGAAGAGATCGCGTCCTTTTTTGACCTGGAACCGGAAGGTCTTAAAACTGCCCCGGCCATTTATTCTAAAACCAGGGAGAACCTTGCCGCCAGCTTTAAGGGTTTTCTCCTTGACCGAATGAGGGAGCGCCAGAAAAAACTGGAAATCCTCTCTGTTCAGGCGGCTACCGGCCTTGCCAGAAATATGCTCCTGCAATCATCAGGCCTTGAAGGACGAGGCTCTCCGCAATGAAAACAATTTCATTGGTCTCCCTTATTCTCTTCCTGTCTCTCGTGGGTATTCGATGTTCAGAATCTCCCTATTCTCTGGAATTAAAAACCGACCGCATTCATCAGGTCGCCGCGAGCATCATGGACAGAGACGCCGCCAGGGAACCCGCGCTAAACCGGAAAGAAACCCTGGAGGCTATTGACGAATTTCTGAAGCAGACAGACACTTCTCAAATCCAGCAATCGGAAGTCCTGCATCAATTGGGAAACCTGCTCATGGCGGCTGAATCCGCCCAAATCCGGAAAGACCCGGGCAGTCTGGCCGCTTCTTCGGCTCATGCCAACTCAATCCGCGTTTATGAGCAGATCAGAGCCCGGTTCCCCCTGGATGCCGGAAATGACGAAATCCTCTACCAGCTCGCCCGGGGATATTTTGAGGAAAACCGGATTGACGCCGCGCTTGACGCGCTTCTGGAATTTTCCAAACACTTTAAAAGGAGCCCCCTCTATCCGGAAGTGGAATTTCGAATCGGGGAAATCTATTATTCCGAAGGAAAATATCCGGAAGCAGCCGAGGCCTATATGAACGCCATGGAATCCGGTCCGGCGCCGGCCATCCTGGACTTTGCCTCTTACAAACTGGTCTGGGCAAATTTTAAAATGCAGGATTTCAAAAAAACCGAGAATATGATTCTCAATACCCTGAGCCGCTACAGCGTCCGCAAAAAAGACGGGACCTTCGTTCTCGACATCGAGTCCCTGTCCGAAAGGAATTGGGAAAAAGTCAAGGAGGTTCTTCACCTGGCGGTTCTTTCTTTTGACTACTGGGGAGGCGTCGACAAGGCCCGGAGCTATTTTGATTTCCACGGCCATGTTTCCTATGAAAACCTTATTTACCGTCCCCTGGGATATCTTTATTTAAACCGGGGGAAATATCCCGAAGCAATTGCCGCATTTGAAACTTTTCTGGCCCAGAACCCTCTCCATGAAGAGGCCCCATTCTTCCAGCTTGATCTGGCCGCCACCTATCAAAAGGCCGACAAACCGGCCCTGGCCGTCCAGGCGCGTCATTCCTTCATAGAAACGTTCAGACCGGATGGAGCCTGGTGGAAAGCCAATTCTCCGTCCGCGCGCGACAAAATCAAAGCCATACGCCGGGATGCGCTATTTCAACAGGCCCAGGATTTTCATGCGATAGCGCAGAAGTCACGGAAACAGGAAGATTATGCCGCGGCCCGGACGGGGTACGAAACTTTCCTGAAAGAATATCCCGGAGAAAAGGAGTCGCCCCGGATCCAGTACTACCTGGGAGAAGCCCTTTACGAAACCGAACAGTTCGAGCAGGCCGCCACGGCCTACGAAAAATCGGCCTATGAGTTTCCTCTTCATGACCAAACCAACGAAGCCGCCTGGGCCGCCCTGGTCTCCTATGAAAAAAGACTGTCCCAGCCCGGAGAGGTATCCGGCGAACTCAGCCGGAAATTCCTGATCTCCTGCAAATTGTTCCTGAAAACCTTTCCAGGCGACGCCCGGAATGAAAAACTCCTTTTCAAGGCCGAGACCCTTGCCTTTCAGACCGGGGACTTCAGAGAAGCGCGCCTGTTCGCTAAAAATATCCTGGAGATCCCGGTCGGAAAATCCGATCCTGAGATAATGGCACAAACGCATTTACTACTGGGAAAGATTTATCTCAAGGAAAACGACCTTGATCTTGCCGAACGGGAATTGCGTCAGGCCCTCGCATGGCGGAAACCGGACAATTCCGATAAAACCGTAAAGGCAACCGCAAAAGAAATCACCGCCACCCTTGCCGCCCTGACCTTTAAGCGCGGAGACCGGCTGAAAAAGGAAATGAAATGGACGGAAGCCGCCTCCGCCTACCTTCAAGCGGCGGAACTTTCCGCCGGAACAGAAACGGCGCCGGTTGCTCTTCTTAACGCCGGCGCCGCTTTCCTTTCTGGCGGAAACAACGAAGAGGCGATAGGCACTTTTCAAACCTTTCTGGCCAAATATCCCCGTCACCCCTCCGCAAACGAAGCCAGAAAAGGGCTTGGCGGTATTTATGAGAAAAAACAGATGCCGGTGGAAGCGTCGCGCGTGTACGAGGCGCTTGTAAATTCTGAAACTGGCTCGGAGGCAAAAAACCTCTGGAGAGACCGGTTAGCGATGCTTTATGAGCGCTCCGGACAATGGAAGGAGCTTCGCAGCCTCGCCACAGCAGAATCGGACGAGAAAGGCCCGTTCAGATCCAAATGGGTTTATTATCAGGCGCTCTCCTCTCTCCGGATGAACCGTGCCTCTGAATCCGAACCGCTTTTGGACCGGGCGCTGGCTTCCGTCCGAAATACAGGCTCTTCCGGAAATCCGGATGATCCATGGATCATGAGGTCCGTTCTTTTAAAAGGGAGGCTTCTGTTCGAGCGTTTTTCGGGAATCCCGCTGAAATTCCCTCTTGAAAAGAGCCTTTCCTGGAAAAAACAGAAACTTCAGGAAACGATGGACATCTATTCTCTGGCGGCAAGATCAAATGATCTGGAAATTTCCACTGAAGCGATTTATTATATTGGAAGTCTCTATGAAAAATTCGCGGACGACCTCTCGTCTTCCGAAAGGCCGGCCGATCTTACCGCCGGGCAAAGAGACATTTATGAAGACCTTCTGAAAAAGAAAGTGGGACCCCTGTTTCGCAAAGCCGAAGAACTTCACGAAAAAAATATTCAATTAGGATCTTCCGGAGAAACAGAATGGAGCAAAAAAAGCGAGGAGCATCTGCTCAGACTGAGAACAAAACTTGGAGATTAGAGGAAAAGGTTTAAAATGAAAACGGTTCTTTTTCTGCTGATTTTAATCGGGCTTTTGCTTCAGGGCTTCCCCGTCCTGAGGGCGGAAGAGCCCGGCTCACCCCCTGCCGGAGAATCGACATTTCTCAAGGAGAACGCCCGGGAAAGCAGGGAAAGAAAAGCCGCGCTAAGAGAGTCTGAAATTCTCGGCAACCTTGAAAAGCCGCGCTTGTCCACGGAAATCCCCTGGCATAACCCGGAAAATCTTCCTGAAGATTTGGCCGGACCCCGGAAAAGTTTTATCCGGGAAATTTTCAGACCGATACCGGCTCTCTCGTCCCCGGAAACCAAACATTAAACCGATGACAGGGTCATCATCCCTTTTACTGGAAAAACCAAGGAGTCTCTATGGAAATTGTTTCGTTTCTCGTCGGAAGCTTTAAGGCTGGCGGGATATTCATGTACGCCATTCTTTTGGTTCTTGCGATCGGCACCGCTATTTTTTTTGAAAGGATCCTTTCTCTGTATGTCAGGAACTCCGGAAAGGGCTACCGCTTGTGGTCCGAGATCAGGGAACGGGTTGAAAAGGGGGCTTATGGAGAAGCCCTGGAAATCTGCCACAAAGCCGGCACTTTTCTGGCCCGCGTCCTCGGAACGGGATTGAAGAAAAAAATGACCACGGATAGCCGCGAGGAAATCCAGGGGGCTTTTGAGGAAGTGCTTCTCGAGGTTCAACCCGCTTTGGAAAAGAGAATCCACTATCTCTACGCCCTTTCCAACGTCTCAACCCTGCTTGGCCTCCTCGGTACGGTAACCGGCCTGATCCAGTCTTTTACCGCGGTTTCTGAAGCGGACCCCTCCCGAAAATCGGCGCTTCTGGCCAATGGCATTTCCCTGGCGCTTAACAACACCGCTTTTGGTCTTCTGGTCGCCATATTCCTGATGGTTTCCTACTCCCTCATGCAGTCCCGAAGTGCGGCAATCGAGGACGAACTCGACGAATATTCCCTGAAACTGCTCCACATGATTCAGGGCAGCGGAAGACCCGGCAAATAATCATGCCATTGATCGACCGGGAAAAGACGAAAAGAAGAAGAACGGAAACAGACGAGGCGATTCATATTGTCGCTCTCTGGAACCTGATGCTGATTCTGATTCCTTTCCTTCTTCTTTCTTCCGCTTTTTCAGAGACCACAGTCCTGTCGATTCAGATTCCATCCGCCTCTCCCTTTTCACCACCCCTTAAGTCTCCAAACATCTCCGATCCGGCGCCCAAAGAACCGGTCAGGCTCATGGTGACTTCCGGAGGATTCCGGCTGGAACAGGGATCTGTTAAACCAATCGTTCTTCCAATGAAGTCAGGTTCCTACGATTATGCCGGACTGCGGGCCGCTCTCTTCGAGATGAAAAAACGAAATCCGGATGAGGACAATATCACGCTTTCGGGCGCTTCCGGAGTTCATTATGAAGTGATCGTCAAAACTATGGATGAATGCCGCCTGGCCCGTTTTCCTGGAATATCGATCGGGGAAGACCCGGCAGAGACCGTCCAATGATCCGCAGCAAAAACCGAAGACATCTGATACCCCCAAAGCTTAATCTGACCGCCATGGTGGACGTTTTTACGGTCCTTCTGGTTTTTCTTCTTAAAAGCTATACCGCGGAAGGAATGCTTTCTCCTCCGGTTCCGGTCAATCTTCCCGTTTCCACAGCGGTGACGGCTCCTCAGCAAAACCTAATGATCTCCGTGACCGCAACGGACCTTTTTGTCGATCGGATAAAAATATCCGATGCTACTTTTTCCGACTCAGGAAATCCGGGACTGCCGGGGCTTAAATCCGCCCTCGACGAATGGATTGAAAAAAACGGAAAACCTTCAGATGACAAAAAAGTGATTATTTTGGGAGACCGGAAAATCCCCTTTTTTCTTCTTAAGAAAATAATCGCCACTTGCGCCAGGGAAGGGTTTACAGACATTTCTCTTGCGGTCTATCTGAAAGGGACCGACTCATGAGATTGAGGGAATTTCATCCCGGAGAGACCGGGGACAAAGAGTTCCGGGTTATTCTCGCCGCTTCTCTTTTGTTTTACACACTCCTGGGATTGTTTTTCCAAAGGGTCAATACCGAACCTCGTCTTCTCCATCCTTCTCTGGTCATTCCGCCTCCCCGGAAAATCACCCTTCAAATCAATGTTCCCCGGGAGAAACCGCTTCCGCCGCCCCGCGCGCTTCTCAAAGCGCCGGTCAAGGTATCCCCAAGGACGGCCGCAAATCCGGAAGCGGCTCCCGCCCCGCCGCTGGGCCCGGATGCGCTGGCGAAAAAAAACCGTGAAATCGCCCAGAAGAAATTCAATTCGCTTTTCGGCTCCGTATCCGACGAACTCATTCCGGACAATGGCGTGAATGTTATTTCCTCCCCGCAAGGAGGTCCCGAAAATCCAAAAAGGCGGGAGCCGCAGGGTACAGGGCAGGCGCCTCCCGATCTCCAGATAAAAACAGGAGATATTGATCAGCTCCTTAATAACGCTCCCGGCGGCGATTCCGGGAGCAAACGGAAAGCCGTCCTGGGAGAGCACCAGACCCGCTCCTTTTCCAGGGCTGTCGGCTCAGGAAGCGGAGCCGGAGGACGCGGAGGGAGCTCCCGCTCAACGGAGGAGTTAGAAAAGTCGTTCAAGGCCTACGAAGGGAGGCTGAAATCGTACTACGATCGTATTCTCGTGAACCGTCCGGATCTGAAGGGCATCATGGTCATCAGGATTACGCTCGCCGCAGATGGACATGTTCTCAAGTGTGATATTGTGTCCAGCGACTTGAATGATAAGGCGTTTGAAGGTGAAATTTCCAGGATTATTCAGGAGCAATTCAAATTCGCGGCAATTTCAGGGAAAGAGGAGTACTATGACAGGGCCCTCAATTTTCACCCTGTCCATTAAGAATCGTAATCTTTTTCCGTCAATCCGGCGGGCGATGCCGGTCAGTTCTGTTTTTTTATCAGACTGCGGAGAAGGGCAAGGTTTTCGCGGTCTTCTTTTAAATCCTCCCCTTTAGGCGTCTCCAGGACCATAGGCACCTCGGTAAACCGGTGGTCATTCATCAACAGGCGAAAGGCCTCCAGACCTATAAAACCCTTTCCAATATGCTCATGCCGGTCGACCCGGGATAGAAAATCCTTTTTGGAATCATTCACATGAAACGCACGGATTGCGGAGAGGCCAACTTTGCGGTCAAATGCCTCAAATGCGGATT
>DATNMI010000466.1:0-2213 GCA_035602375.1 Nitrospiria bacterium
ATGACCGGCTGATTTCGGAGGCGGCCGCTGATCCCGATCCGGCGAGCCGACGGAGTAAATACGGGGAGGCCCAGAAAATCCTTACGGAAACGGATGCGGCGATCATTCCTCTTTTCTTTAGCGCCCAGAATCTCCTTGTCAGAAGGAATGTTCATGGATTCATTCCGAACGCGATGGAACTGTTCAGTTTTAAGACGGTCTGGAAGGGGGATCAGGAACGATGATCCTGTTTCTCGCGCGAAGGGTCCTGATTTCTCTTCCGGTCCTTCTTGTGATCGCCACAATTACCTTTTTTCTCCTCTTTCTGGTTCCCGGGGGGCCGTTCGACCGGGAAAAGAAGTTACCGCCCGAAATTGAGGCAAATATCAACGCGAAATATCACCTCGATCTGCCGGTCTGGAAACAATACCTTTTCTATATGAGCGGTCTGGCAAGCGGCGATCTCGGGCCTTCTTATAAATATCCCGGAAGGAGCGTCAATGAGATTCTCCATGACACTTTTCCCGTATCGATGAAACTTGGCCTTGCCTCGTTTTTCGTCGCGATTTCCGCCGGATTGGCTTTTGGCATCCTGGCCGCCTCTTTCCATGGTCGCTGGGTTGACCGCGCCGCCATGCTCCTTTCCTCCGGAGGCCTTTCGCTTCCGGGATTTGTGCTGGGATCAGGGCTGATATTTCTTTTTTCGATTAAACTACGCCTCCTGCCGCCGGCCCTCTGGGAGGGGTGGCGTTATATGGTTCTTCCCTCGCTGACGCTCGGTCTCGGCGCCGCCGCCTACATCGCAAGACTGGTCCGGTCAAGTCTGCTCGATATTTCCTTTCATGAATTCGTCCGGACTGCGAGGGCCAAGGGCCTGCCGGAGAGCCGGGTTTTGCTGAAACATATGCTGAGGAATTCGATTTCCCCTGTTTTGACCGTTTCCGGGCCTCTGCTCGCCGGTCTTGTGACCGGTTCTTTCGTCGTGGAATACCTCTTTTCTATTCCGGGAATGGGGCGGTATTTTATCACCGCGGTGACGAACCGGGACTATCCGCTGATCATGGGGGTGACGCTTGTTTACGCGGTAGTGATCGTGGCGGCGAATATTATCGTAGACGGGCTTTATGCCGTCGTCGATCCGAGAGTTGCTCGCCGATGAAGCATCGTTCCCTTTATCTTTCAGGCATTTTTCTGCTGGCACTGTTATTTGCAACTGCGGCAGGACCATCCGTTTCACCCTATACCTTCGACCAGCAGGACCCATCTGCCCTTCTGCAACCCCCGTCGGCTGCGCACTGGATGGGAACCGACCGCCTGGGACGGGATCTGTTTACACGGGTTTTAGCCGGAGGGAGGCTTTCGATTTCCATCGGTCTTTTTTCGGCGGTTACGGCGCTCGTTATCGGCGTTCTGTACGGCGGGGCCGCCGGGTATGGAAGCGACAGGACCGACCAGATTTTAATGCGGGGGCTGGATATTGTTTTCGCGCTTCCGGATATTCTTTTGATCATTCTGATGATGGTTGTCCTCGGCCGGGGTCTTTTAGGGATTTTTCTGGCGCTAACCCTCGTCAGCTGGGTGACGGTCGCCAGACTGGTCCGCGGAGAGGTTCTCCGCCTGAAAGAGTATGACTTTGTCGCCGCCGCCGGCGCGTTGGGAGCCGGAGACAGCGCGGTCTTCTTCCGGCATATCCTTCCGAATATTGTCGGCCCTCTGATCGTAACCTTAAGTTATCGGATACCGGCCGCGATTCTGGCGGAGTCTACATTGAGTTTTATCGGACTCGGATTGGCGCCTCCCGCGGCGAGTTGGGGGATTCTCGCCAATGAGGGCTGGAGCGGGATGAGATTTTATCCCTATCTGATCTTTTTCCCATCGCTCTTCATATTTCTGACCATTTTGTCGCTGAATACCCTGGGAGACCGGTTAAGGGATATGTTTGACCCAAGAGGAGGCCCTGAATGTTGGGATTGACATTTAAAAAGGATTTAAGGTAATATTCAGCGCTGTGCTGTAAGAGGAAGGGGTAGGAAACCGGCTGTTTTTCTCTATCCTAAACATTATTCATAGTCATTTTCAGAGGAGAACTGTAGATGAAATTAGGACAAGCAATCCTCGGTGGCGTTCTTGCCATCGGACTTGTGGCCCCCATCGCGATGGGCGCCGAGAAAGATATTGGTATACCGCGCGTTACCGCTGGAGACCTTGCCAAGGCGAAAGCCAACAAAGGTCCC
>DATNMI010000470.1:0-1752 GCA_035602375.1 Nitrospiria bacterium
AACGATATTGAGCGGGCGACAGAGCTGGCGCGAAAGATGGTCTGCGAGTGGGGGATGAGTGAAAAACTGGGGCCGCTTGCCTTCGGGAAAAAAGAACAGGAAATCTTTCTGGGGCGGGAAATTTCCCAGCACAGGGATTACAGCGAATCGACCGCCATTGACATCGACAAGGAGGTCAGGCGTTTCATCATCGAAAACTACGAGCGGGCCAAAAACCTGATCCTGGCCAATATGGAAGCCCTGAAAGCGCTCGCGGAAGCTCTTCTTGAGAAAGAATCCCTTGACGCTCCTGAAATCGCCGAGATTATTAAACGGACAATAGGCGCTGGTGTGACTGTTCCAACTCCTCTCCCCGCCGTATAACGCTCGTAGCTCAAAGGTCGAAGCTCGAAGTAAAAGATAAAATCTTATGCTTTCAGTTTTCAGCCTTGAGCTTCGAGCTTATAACACCCTACCCCTTTACTCCTCACAATTACGATCCTATGAAGATGGCCAAAAAGACACAGGTTTTAAATTGCGGAAAGTTCCGGATGGCCCTGGGAGAAACTACCCGGGTGATGGGGATTCTTAACATCACACCCGATTCTTTTTTTGACGGCGGAAAATATCTTAATGCGGAAGAGGCTGTTTCCCGGGCGCTTCAGATGGAGTCGGAAGGGGCCGATATCATCGATATCGGCGGGGAATCGAGCCGCCCCGGTGCGCAGGAGATGGGGGCGGAGGAAGAGTCCGCCCGGATTCTTCCTGTCATCAAGGCGCTGGCTTCCCGGCTGAACATTCCGATCTCGATTGATTCCAGAAATTCTGGGGTCGCCCAACAGGCGTTAGAGGCCGGGGCTTCAATGATTAACGATATCGGAGGGCTTCGGAGCCCTGGCATGATCAAGGCCGCGGCGGATTCCGGAGTTCCGGTGGTTCTAATGCATATGCAGAACGATCCCCTGACGATGCAGAGCAATCCGGCGTATGAATCGGTCGTCTCCGATCTTCTTGCATTCTTCAGGGAAAGAGTCGAAGCCGTCAACCGGGCCGGGATTTCCAATGACAGGATTGTCATTGATCCTGGAATTGGTTTTGGAAAGAATATCGACCATAATCTTGAAATTTTGAAAAACCTTTCCCGTTTTCATGAGCTTGGATTTCCGCTTCTGATCGGAACCTCCAATAAATCGTTCATCGGGAAAATTCTCGATCTCCGGGTTGACCAACGAAGCGAAGGGTCGCTCGCGACGGTTAGTCTGGCGGCCTGGATGGGTATTCAGATTGTCCGGGTGCATGATGTGAGGGGGACGGTGAGAGCGGTCAGGGTGATTGACGCAATCCGAAACGCCTAAGGGCAGTGAGGCATTAGGTGTCAGGGGGTAGGGGTTAGAAGTCAGAAGACAAATGACTCGGTTTTATTGGAACTTGGCCCACTCCTCTACACCCTGCCCCCTATACCCTTACTAAGGTTTTGTTAGAAGAGGCTTTGCTGGGTTTCCATCTGCCAGCGGACCGGAAAGCTCAAGATTCCTTTTCCCGACCGGTCGGTGTAGAAGAGCTTTCCGTTTTTCTTTCCATACTCATACAAATCTCTTGTAATCCGGACATCGTCCAGGCAATATTTTTTCAGCCTCTCCATTTCACCGTTTCGGAAATATTTAATCGCGTCAAGTCCGTCGCCGCTTTTTCCCTGATTCAGAGTGGCTTTCGCGATGGTGTCCAGGCTGAGCCGGTGGCCGAGGGTTTTCTGAACCTCTTCGAGAATATCGA
>DATNMI010000493.1:0-2319 GCA_035602375.1 Nitrospiria bacterium
CCTGAAGAAGGCGGCTCATCGGGCGGGGCGCGGCCATGTCCCGTTGAATTTCATCGAGGACCCGCCGTTGGGCGGAGGTCAGGGAAAAGGGAAGGCTTTCCATCATTTTTTTTTCAAGTTCCCCCCCCGGCCTGAAGGAGATGCCCACGGTCTGCCCGGCCTCCCCTGTTTTTTTTGTCAAAAGTCCGATCTCCAGGAAGAAAAAATCCTCAAAGACAAGTCTTTTCCGGAACGGTCCGCCATCTTCCGGAAGCGCGATAAAAGCATCTCTGTTTGAAGGAAAGTGGACCTCACGAAGGGCTTCCGGAAGCGGGGGGAATGAATGCCTGGAGAGAAGTTCAGTCGGAAGGGACTCTCCTGAAAAAAGTCGTTCCTCCTCCAGAAGCGTCTTCATCAGCTTTCGGATCATCCGCGAGGTCAACCCCTGCGTTTCATGGTAGACAGGAACAATCCGCCCATGATGGATCAGGTCGTCATCCTCTCCGGAAAGGATTTCATAACTGACGGGAGAGAACTCCACCTGAAACCTCTCATACGGATTGCGGGCCGGTTTGCCGGTCAGAACCACCTTCTGCCCGGTTTTGAATACCTTTTCAAGATAGGGCTGGTTGAACCATTTACAGACGACGACCCCCGTTTCGTCTCCGACGACCAGCTCGAAAATCTTGACCCGCCGCCTGGGGGTCATCCTGTTCCGGAACTCCCGGACCTCACCCGAAAAAGTCTGCTGTTCGTTCGGCACAAGCTCACTGACTTTTTTCATCCTGGTCCGGTCTTCGTATCTGTAGGGGAGGTAGAGGAGAAGGTCTTCGACGGTTTCGACGCCGATTTTCTTAAAAAGCGCCGCTTTCATCGGGCCGATCCCTTTGACGAACTGAACGGAAGTCTCCCAGCGGAGCGGGGCGTTCACGCGATCTCCCTTTCCAATTGTTCCCGCTTCCTTGATGGGAGAGGGTGAGTAATCGCGCGGCAGGTTACCCCTCCCCTTTGTCCCCTCCCGCAAGGGGAGGGGTGGTTTGGGGAAGAAAGAACAGTTGAACTAAAAATCTGTTTTGTGATATAGTACATTTTTTCTTTTTTAGCGAAATTGTTGGAGGAAACTTTGGCCAGTCATTGCGAAATCTGTAACAAAACAAAAGTCGTCGGCAGAACCATCAGCCACGCGAGCAACAAATCCGCCAGGGAGTTCAAACCTAATTTACAGCGGGTCCGCGTTATTCTCAACGGCGGAACGAAGCGAATCAAGGTTTGTACGGTCTGCATCAAGTCGGGCAAAATCCAAAAAGCCATCTAAAAACGGCTGAAAACCGGCCATCTACTTCGTTGTCGGTCGGTCGAAGATCCTCACGTACTTTCCAGTACGCTCCGGTCTCCTCCCTCCCTCCGGCCTTGTATCTAGCCGGTTTTGAGCCGTTTCCCGGCCTTGCGCCCCACAAATAAAAATCTAATAGCGGTAGTCCTCGGCAGAGGGCGCCCCTCAACCAAAATATAATGCCAGTAGTCCCCGGCAGGGGATATCTGGCCGATTTTGAGCCGTTTCATTTCCCTTGGCTTGACTTTTTACCCTTACACCCCTACAGCCTGTACCCTAACCCCTATCCCCTGCTTTTATTGATGAAACCTCACGCTCTCTTCATGAACCGCGCGGATCATCGCCAGCGCGTTTTCCACCGGCGTGTCGGGCAGAATACCATGCCCCAGGTTGAAGATATGGCCTGAACCGTTCCCGAATTTTTCAAGTACTTTCCTGACCTCCCGGCGAATAACCGCCGGGTCGGCATAGAGCGCGCAAGGATCGAGGTTCCCCTGGAGCGCCACCCTCTTTCCATATTTTTCACGCGTCGATTTCAGATCGACCCGCCAGTCCAGGCTGATCACGTCAGCGCCGGATTCCACCATCTGATCGAGGAAAAGGCCGCCGCCATTGACATAGGAGATCACCGGAACTCCCGGCCTCCGGATCGATGCGATGATCCGCCGGAGATAAGGAGCGGAAAATTCGCGATATTCATCGGCAGAAAGAGCCCCCGCCCAGGTGTCGAAAAACTGAATGGCTTCCGCGCCGGCGTCAATCTGGGCCCGGACATAATCGGTCACCGTCACGGTGATTTTCTCCAGAAGCTTGTGGAGCTGATCAGGGGAGCGGTAGATCCATTTCTTGATGGAATTAAAATTCCGGGAAGTTTCCCCCTCGATCATGTAGGTCGCCAGGGTATACGGCGCGCCGGAAAAGCCGATCAAGGGAACCCTGTCGGCAAGTTCTTTTTTCAGAATTTTGATCGCTTCGAATACAAACCCGGTCTTCTCTTCGATTACCGG
>DATNMI010000092.1:0-2003 GCA_035602375.1 Nitrospiria bacterium
TTTATCGAGCCGCAGACAGAGGTCTATGAGGGGATGATTGTCGGCGAGAACTCCAGAGACAGTGACATGGTGGTCAATGTTTGCAAGAAAAAGCATCTGAACAACATCCGCTCATCCAACGCCGAAGCGGCGATCGTTCTGACTCCGCCTCGGAAGCTTAGCCTGGAGCAGGCGATTGAATACATCGCGGACGATGAACTGGTCGAAGTGACCCCCAAGTCAATTCGTCTCCGGAAGCGGTTCTTAAGCGAGCACGACCGAAAACGTCAAAAAAAGTAGGCCCGTCCGGTTGGTTAAGATTTTTTTTCATCATTTCCGCGCCTGCATCCTTTTCAACCTGAAAGCCGGTCTTATCGGGCCGGCTTTTTTATTTCCCGAGGACTGTTCCGGATAGGTTTTATTTCCAAAATAGGGAAACCCTTTCCGGATGTTTCATAACTGAAACAAAATATCCCCTCTTGGGTAAAAAGCCCAATTTGTTTGGGATTTTCACCCTTTTCTTCCTTGACACCAGACGAATTCTTCTGATAAATTTCAACTCTTCCATGCCGTAAAGGCTATAAAAACTTATTTTTAAAAATGTTCATTTCGCGCCGGAAATAAGCGGCGGGTTAAGCGGGGGATTGTATGGCAAAGGTGCTTGAAGGGCCCGGAATGGGTCTCTTGAAAAAATGGGGTATGACCGTACCCGACTATGTCGTTGTGACATCGATTGATCAATTTGAAATGCTGGCTAAAGCCAATGACTGGCTCCAGAAGAAAAAACTGGTGGTCAAGGCCCATGAAGCCATCGGTTCCCGGTTCAAGCTCGGATTGGTAAAGATTAATCTCGATCTGCAGGGCGCAAAAGCGGCTATCCAGGAGATGCTCGGAAAATCAGTCGGCGGAGGAATGACGGTCTCGCAGGCGATTATTTCCGAGATGGTCCCCCACAAGGAAGAATATTACATCGCCGTTAAATCGGTCCGTGAAGGGGCCGAGATCCTCCTTGCCGATTTTGGGGGAATTGAAGTCGAAGCCAACTGGGACAGGATCCGGAAGCTCTTTATACCCGTGGGCGAGACGCCCTCCCAGAAAAATCTCGACAAACTTGCCGCTGACGCCGGTTTTAAAGGGGATTTGGCGGGGAATGTCAGCCAGTTTGCAACCCGGCTCTTTCAATGTTATGACTCCGAAGACGGCAATTATATGGAAATCAACCCGATGGTGGTCCGCGAGGGAACAAAGGAACTGATCGCTCTTGACTCCGTGACCCTTGTAGACGGCGACGCACGTTACAGACATCCTGACTGGAACTTTACTTTTGCATCCGAATTCGGCCGGCCGTATTCCGAAGATGAGCGGGCCATTCTTGATATCGATTCCCGGGTGAAAGGTTCTGTAAAATTCATCGAAATCCCCGGTGGAAATATCGGGCTTCTTCCGGCCGGCGGCGGCGCATCCGTGTTTTATACCGACGCAGTGATCGCCCAGGGCGGAAAACCGGCCAATTACGCCGAATATTCCGGCGATCCTCCCGACTGGGCCGTCAGCGCTCTGACCGATAAGGTCTGTTCGCTACCGGGTATTGAGCATATTATCGTGGGTGGAGCGATTGCGAATTTTACCAACGTGAAAAAGACCTTTGCCGGGATTATTCAGGGGTTCCGTAAAGCGAAGAGCGAAGGAAAACTCGACGGCGTGAAAATATGGGTCCGCCGGGGAGGTCCTTTTGAGAAAGAGGGCCTCGACGCGATGAGGACCCTGTCGGCAGAGGGATTCGATATCCATGTGTATGACAGGAATACGCCCCTAACCGACATTGTTGACTATGCACTACAAGGGGAAAACTAGCCATGTCTATTCTTGCCAATAAGAGCTCAAGAGTGGTGATCCAGGGCGGCCCAGCCGGTTTAAACGCCGCGAAAAAAATGGGGGAGTTCTGCCAGCTCAATAAACTTCCGCTCAATATCAGTTCATTTGTATTTCCTCCCGATGCGGGGAAAACCTATGAAATTCCTTAC
>DATNMI010000519.1:0-2067 GCA_035602375.1 Nitrospiria bacterium
AGAATCATCCAAAGAAAATTCTACGGGACCTGAAAAGTCGGATGGAGCAGGCCCACTGGCGGAAACCTGGGCCTGAATCGGCGCTGTGGCAGGAGACGAGCGAAAATCCTTTAAAAGTGCCTGGGCCTGAGATTGATTGGGATCGATGGCAAGCGCCCTCCGAAGCGCTTCCTCACCTTCAAGAACCTTGTTCTGGTTCTTTAAGGCCACTCCCAAATGCACATATTGTTCTGCGGCCCCCTTTTTATCCCCTTCCTTGGTCAGAAGATCGATCAATTTATTCCGGACCATGACGTTATTCGGATCAAGGGCGACGATCTTCTTATAAATAACGATGCTGTCCTTTATAAAACCTTTCTGGGTATATTGCCGGATAACCTTGAGATATTCCTCAATGGCATTTCCGACCAAACCTCTCTCCGCGTCAAGATCGGCCAGTTTAATATGAATATCCTGATTGTCCGGTTCGAGTTTGATGATTTTTTTATAGACGGCGATGGTCTTGAGGGCAAATCCGGCCTTTTCAAAAGCTACGCCGGCTTTTGAAAATGCGGCGACAGCTTCCGCATTCTTGTTTTTCTTCAGGTAAAGGTCCCCAATGGAATTATAAATATTTCCATCGTTAGGACTATCTTTAGCAAGTTTCTGCCATTCTTCAATGGCCTTGTCGATCTGGCCTTTCGCCGCAAATTTCTGGGCGTTTTGAATAATAGCGGTTTTATCAATGGCCAAAAGAATACTCTCCGGTCCGTCTTTAATATCGAGAACAATGAGATAAAATGAGATAAGTGGAAAAATCATTGTCCACCTAAAAAATTATCACATGAACTGAATATCGTCAAGGTGAGGGAGGGTACGATAACGTTTTGGAATATCGGAGGAGGGAAAGAATATTTATCAATACTATCAATAAGTTAAAATGAATCGGCCCCGTTTAAAACGGGGCCGTTCTCAAATGATCAACGTAATATATTTAGCGTTATCGACCCGACGGACAATTATTTTGCTGGAGCCGGGGCCGTGGCAGGAGCTGACGTCGCCGGTGCGGCCGGCGCGGCCGGCGCGGGCGGAGCCTTGGGAGCTTCCGACTTATTCTCATAACATCCCGTCATAAAGACTAAAGCAGCCATTATAAACGCTGCAGAAACGATTTTTTTCATGTTTGAATTCACCCCCTCTCTGTTTCTATTTACCTTTAACCCATGGGTCAAAAGCTTAAGTCGCTCTTTCTGATTCATTTATTAAACGAGAGCAATCCTGTTAAATTGCGGAACAGTTGTAAATATCACAATACAGACTTCTAATCAAGTCCTTTCAGAAAAGTATTTTACAGACCTGCGGGAAATGTTTTCTGTTGAACAGGGTCTCAGACCGATGGAAGAGATCGTTGCGGCCTATTTAGCCGGAGTGTTTTCAAATGTTTCAGCGGGAGATTCCATTGAGATTAATCGAACGGTCACCGAACCGATCGTGACCCTGCTTCTCATCTGAACAGGCGTATGTTTTTTGTCGTCGGCAAACCAGATCGTGATGTCTCCCTTATTCAGGAATAACCCTTCATATTTTGCCATCACAATAACTTTCACTGCATTAAAATTTCCCGCGGGTGTCTCCACGGATTCTTTTCCGAGCATTTTAATTTCAAGATCCCAGTTTTTATCCCCTTCGAATACCTTGATCACAGTGGTTGCTCCCTCTGCCGGAAACTTCATGTTCCGGAAAAAATAGAGGACTGACAGAGCATCCTGGGCTGAAGGATCCATATCAAAACGCTCTTCCTTCCCTTCCTCGAGCTGGACCGCTTTTTTGTTTTTTCGGTCATAAGACACTTGGCGGTTCTTGGTCCGATCCCCTTCGCGTTGATGAATCTTGATTTCGACCGGCAAGAGCTTTTCGGTATCCATATAGGTTTCAATACGGTCTTCTACCGGAAAAAATCGGGAGATAAAGTCATTGGATCGTGCGATGGAAACAATCGGATAAACTCTATTCTCACCGAGAACGATGGCAGGCCGTACTTCCATGACAGCAGTCCCCGCGTTGACTCCGATCCAGTCAATTGCGAAT
>DATNMI010000529.1:0-2371 GCA_035602375.1 Nitrospiria bacterium
CCGGGTTCATCTGAAAAAGTTTCCGACGAAGGGCAAAAGGGTCATTCATGGTCCGGGTGAAAATGCCGGCGTGGTGGACATCGGCGATGGCCTTGCGGCAGTTTTCAAGATCGAAAGCCATAATCACCCCTCGTTCATCGAACCGTATCAGGGCGCGGCCACCGGGGTAGGAGGTATTCTCCGGGATGTTTTTACCATGGGGGCAAGGCCGGTTGCCCTTCTCAACTCTCTCCGGTTCGGATCGGTTGAAAACCCGAAAACCCGATGGCTGTTTAACGGCGTTGTGTCCGGAATCGCGGGTTATGGGAATTGCATCGGGGTGCCGACTATTGGCGGGGAGATTTATTTTAACGACATCTATCAATCCAACCCCCTCGTGAACGTTTTCTGCCTCGGATTGGTTAAAAAAGACCGGATTTTTCTCGGACAAGCCGTGGGGGAGGGAAACCCGGTGATGTATGTTGGCTCAAAAACCGGTCGGGACGGAATTCACGGAGCGAGTCTTTTAGCCTCAGCGGAATTCAACGACGCTTCCATGGAAAAGAGGCCGGCGGTCCAGGTAGGGGACCCCTTTACGGAAAAACTCCTGCTGGAGGCCTGTCTTGAGCTGATGTCCGGAGACATGCTGGTCGGAATCCAGGACATGGGCGCCGCGGGCCTGACCTCCTCATCCTGTGAAATGGCTGGAAGGGCCGGGACCGGGATCGAAATGGATGTGTCGAAAGTGCCTCTTCGGGAAACCGGAATGACCCCGTATGAAATCATGCTTTCCGAATCGCAGGAGAGAATGCTTTTGGTGGTCAAACAGGGACGGGAAAAGGACGTTTTGAAAATATTTGAGAAATGGGACCTCGACGCGGCGGTCGTCGGAAAGGTCACGGGAAACGGCCATTTGAAATTGAGGGAGGGAGAGCGTATCGTGGCGGATATCCCGATTCCTCTGCTCGTTGACGAGGCTCCCGTCTATGAACGGCCCCTTTCTCCGCCTCCGTATCAGAACTCTCTGCAGGCCCTTCAGGAGGAGCTCATTCCGGTTCCGCAGGATTTTAACGCCGTATTGAAAACGCTTCTTTCGGCGCCGACAATCGCGAGCAAAGCTTATGTCTATGAGCAGTACGACCACATGGTGCAGACCAATACCGTTGTCCGGCCGGGTAGCGACGCCGCGGTGATCCGTGTGAAAGATTCCGGAATGGGACTGGCCATCAGCGTGGATGGAAACAGCCTCTACACGGTGCTAAATCCTTATCTGGGTGGCGCGATCGCTGTGGCGGAGGTCTGCCGCAACCTCGTTTGCTCGGGGGCGGAGCCTCTTGGTATCACCGATTGTCTGAATTTCGCCAGCCCGGAGCGGCCGGAAGTGATGTGGCAATTTGCGATGGCGATTGAGGGGATATCCGATGCCTGCCGGAAGCTCGATGTCCCCGTAGTGAGCGGAAACGTTAGTTTTTATAATGAAACAAAAGGCGTCGGCATCTACCCTACGCCGATCCTTGGCGCGGTCGGGCTGATTGAAGATATCAAACTTGTCATGACCTCTTGGTTCAGGGATAAAGGGGACCGGATTATTCTTCTGGGCGAAACCTTTGAAGAGCTGGGAGGAACAGAGTATCTCAGGACGATTCATGCAAGAGAGCGGGGGCTTCCTCCCGATCTGAACCTGGAACGGGAGAAGGGCCTCCAGGCGCTTTGTCTTAAACTGATCCGGACCGGGTTGGTGAAATCGGCGCATGACCTTTCGGAGGGGGGGCTCGCGGTGGCGCTGGCCGAATGCTGCGTGTCCGGCCCGGCCCTTCTGGGGGCGGAAGTCAATCCCGGCAGAGCCAACATCCGTCCGGACGCTCTTTTATTCGGGGAGTCGCAATCGCGAATCCTGATATCCGCGCTTCCTGAAAATGTCAACCGCATCCGCGAAATGGCCGGAGAGCAGGAGGTGCCGTTTGAGGACCTCGGAGCGGTCAGAGGCGAGGACCTGACGATCGGATCTTACGTCCAGGTGCATGTCAATGAACTTCTGGATGCCTGGAAATATGGATTACCCAGAAAAATGGAGGCGGGAACTTGACGATCAACCTTTCCCGTTCCCAAGACCGGTTTCATGAAGAATGCGCGGTTTTCGGCATCTATGCGAATTCCGAGGCAGCCAAGATGACCTACCTTGGGCTTTACGCGCTTCAGCATCGCGGGCAGGAAGGGTCCGGCATCGTCTCTTCGGACGGGAAGATTTTTCATGTTGAAAAAGGTCTGGGGCTTGTCTCTGATATTTTTACCCAGGACCGCCTGAAGAAGCTGCCCGGCAACATGGCCGTCGGTCATAACCGGTATTCCACGCACGGGGAGAACTCCATGAAGAATGTTCAGCCCCTTGTGG
>DATNMI010000538.1:0-2627 GCA_035602375.1 Nitrospiria bacterium
CTTCGAACTGCCCGCGGTACTTGGTCCCCGCTACCAGGGAACCGAGGTCGAGCGCAATGACGCGCTGATTGAGCAAATTGTCTGGAACTTCCGAGGAGATAATCTTCTGGGCGAGGCCCTCCACAATCGCGGTTTTCCCCACCCCGGATTCCCCTATCAGAACAGGATTGTTCTTGGTCCGCCGGCTGAGAATCTGAAGAACTCTTTCAATTTCGTCCGCCCGGCCGATCACCGGGTCAAGAGCCCCCTCTGATGCAAGTTGCGTCAGATCACGCCCGAACTCATCCAGGGCGGGGGTGTTGCTCTTTTTGTCTTTCTCTCTTGGCGCAGTCTTTCTCAATAAATTAATGGTAAGCTGGCGGCCGGTCAGGAGATTGGCCCCCAGGCTTCTCAAGATCTTTCCTCCGATCCCCTCTTCCTCGCGAAGAAGCCCCAAAAGGAGATGTTCGCTGCCGATGTAATTGTGCCCAAGGAGTTTGGCCTCTTCCATCGCGTATTCGAGCACTTTCTTGACGCGTGGCGTGAAGGGAATTTCCCCGAAAGTCATCGTGCTCCCGCCCCCGGGAAGGTTCCTTTCAATTTCGAGACGGATCTGTTCAGTCGAAAGGCCCATCTTTTTCAAGACGGCGAGCGCCATTCCATCTCCCTCACGGAGGATGGCCAAGACCAGGTGTTCGGTCCCCAGATAATCATTCTGGTGCTTCTCGGCCTCCTCTCTGGCCAAGATGATAATTTTTCTTCCCCGATCCGTAAATCGCTCGAACATTAATCCTCCTCGTTTGATTTTGTCCTGATCACTTCTGTCTTCACAGAGGATCCGGCTGAGGTAAATCTTTCTTCTTGTTTTAATTCTAACTCTACATTTCGCGATCTGTCAAGTCATTCCCCTCCCCCGAAGTCCCTTCGGAGGCGCGGAGAACGCCGGAATTCGTTTGACAACGGCCATCAGCTGTATTATTAAAGCAAGTACCACAAACATTAAACGAAGGCCGCAAGTCGCGAGACGGGCTGGAACGAACAGGAAACAAGCGGGTTCTGGATTCATGTTTGAGGAAAAATTAAGAGAAATCAGGCTGGCAGGACTGTACCGATCCCCCTTGCTCCAGGAAGGCGGGCAGTTTCCAGAGGTTGTTGTCGATGGAAAAAAGGTCATATCCTTCTCCTCCAATAACTATCTCGGACTCTCCGAACATCCGGAAATCATCCAGTCCGGGATCGAGGCGCTGGAGCGGTATGGAGGAGGCAGCGGCGCTTCCCGTCTGCTGGGAGGAAGCCGTCCTCCCCACCATGAGCTGGAAAGCGAAATTGCCCGATTTAAAGGCTATGAATCCGCGCTGCTTTTTGGCTGCGGGTACCTGGCCAATCTTGCTATTCTTTCCTCGATTCCAGGAGTCAACGATCTGATCCTTGCCGACCGGCTCAACCACGCAAGCCTCATGGACGGCTGCCGGCTCAGCCGGGCATCTTTCAGGGTTTACCGGCATCGGGATATGGCTCATCTGAAGGCTCTCTTAACGAAAAAAAAGGCCGGCCAAAAGGTTTTTATCGTGACAGAGGGGGTCTTCAGCATGGATGGAGATATGGCGCCCCTGCCGGAAATCCTCTCGCTTGCCCGCGAATATCGCGCGTGTCTGATTCTGGATGACGCGCATGGGTTCGGGGTGGCCGGAAAATCGGGAAAAGGGACCGCGGAGTATTTTGGCATGCAGAATGAAATAGACATTGAGATGGGAACCCTTGGAAAGGCGGCCGGAGTTTACGGGGCCTTCGTTACCGGAAATAAGGGTCTTGTGGAATACCTGATAAACGTAGCAAAGCCGTTTATTTACAACACGGCCCTTCCGCCCCACATTGCCAGCATGGCAAGGGCCGCTGTCAGGATCATCTCGGGATCGTCAGGCCTGAGAGAACGCCTTTTGGACAACCGCCGTTATCTCGGGGAAAAACTCCGGAATGCCGGATTCAGCATTCCCGCAGATCCCACCCCTATTATTCCAATCATTACCGGAGCGGTCAGCCGGACCATGGATCTGTCCCGCTTTCTCTTTGGGGCCGGCCTGTTTCTACCGGCCATACGCCCGCCGACGGTTCCCGATGGAATGAGCCGACTCCGAATCAGCCTTTCTTCGGCACACACCCGTCCGCACCTGGATAAGGCGGTCGAAATATTGACGGAGGGCGGAAAACGTTTTGGGCTTCTTTAAACCAAGGTTTGTCCTGATCATGGGAGCTTCGGGACGGCTGGGGAGCAGAATTTCCAGCCTGTTTCTTCGGCAGGGAAATCATGTCGCGCTTCATTACCATAAAAGACGGAGTGCCGTTGAAAAACTCTTCAAGGAAGCTTTGAAACCGCAGGGAAAGGCCCCGGGTTCTTTTATTTGCCAGAGTAATCTTGAAGACCGTAAATCGTTGGAAAAGATGTTTCAGACTATAGGAAATCACTGGCCTTCGATTGACGTGGTCGTCAATTCCGCCGGCCTCATTGATGACCTCCCCGCGATCAGGATGAGTGAAGTCCGCTGGGACTCGGTGTTGAATGTCAATCTGACCGGTCCCTTCCTCTGTATGCGGATGGCCGCTGAAATCATGATCAGGGAAAACGGGGGGCATATTATCAATATCGGCTC
>DATNMI010000563.1:0-1714 GCA_035602375.1 Nitrospiria bacterium
GGAATGATGACCATCGCAAAGACCAGAAGAGCCCCTACGGCTTTGAACGACAGGACAATAGTCAGGGCGATGAGAGAGAGAAGGAGAAAGAAAAACCGGCGGGCGGCGATCCCCGAAGCTTCGGCCATGTCCTGATCGAAGGTAATAAAATGGAATTCCTTGAAAAAAAGGAAGACCAGAAGAAGAACGGAGCTCCCCAACCCAAGGATCATCCAGAGATCAGACCGGGTGACGGAAAGAATGCTCCCGAAAAGGTAGCCATAGACCTCGGCGTTATAAACCTTCATCAGACCGATAAAGAGGATGGCCAGAGCCATCGTCAGTGTATAAAAAATCCCTGTCGAAACATCGAGCTGGGATTTCCCCCGTTCATAGAGGGCGCCGATAGTCAAAACCGTTCCAAGTCCGAATATTATTGCCAGCAAAAACGGGTTCCATCCCATCAGGTAGGCCAGCGCGACTCCCGCGAACGCCGCATGAGATGTTCCGGCGCCGATAAATGAAAGACCTTTCAGTATAACAAAAACGCCGATGATGGAGCAGAGGGTTCCGATCAGGGCGGCTGAAATCAGCGCCCGTTGCATGAACTCGTACTGGAGGAATTCAGGCATGGTGATGGTCCTCGAGAATGACATAGGTTCCCCGTTCCCGCTCCAGGATCATGACATCCTTCCCGTAAATGGGACTCAGGATTTCAGCCTTCAGGACCTCCCGGGTTTTGCCGCATGCGACCAGTTCCTTGTTCAAAAGGGCCAGACGGTCGAGATAGGGGCTGATCATGTTGATTTCATGCGTGACAAAAAGAACGGTCAGCCTGAAATCCCGATGGAGTTTTGCGATCATTTCAATAATGCTGTGAGAGGTGGGGGCGTCGATGCCGGTCGTCGGTTCGTCCAGAAGGAGGATCTTCGGCTGCTGGGCCAGAGCCCTCGCGATAAAGACCCTTCTCTGTTGGCCACCTGACAGGTGACCCAGGGGAGAGTCCTTGAACGAGGACATGGAAACCGCTTCCAGGGCCTTTTCAACGATTTCACGATCCTTTAGACCCGGCCGTTTGAGAAGGCCGAGGGAGCTGAACCTCCCCATCAGAACGGTTTCATAGACGGTAATGGGGAAGTGGGGGTCAACCATATCTTTCTGGGGAACATAACCGATCATGGCCCGGTGATGGCATTTCAGCTTTTCACAGGAGCAGTCGAATATCCGGAGCCGGCCCGACTGGGGGAGAATCAGCCCCAGAATAGCCCGCAAAAATGTGGTTTTTCCCGAACCGTTCGGACCGATGATGCCGAGGAATTCCCCTTCGTGGATCTCGAGGGAAAGGTTTTTGAGCGCGGGCTGTGAGCCCGAGTAGCCGAATGTCGCATTGGAAAATTGAATGAGGGATTCCATCCTATTTTTTCAGGGCCTCAATCAGTTGCCTGACATTATATTCTGTCAGTTTGAGGTAGGTTTCCGTACCGGGAAGATTCCCGGGAAGCGGGGATAGAATTACTCTTGGAATCCCCGTTTCATCGGACAGCATTTTGGGAATTTTATCGCTTAATTGAGGTTCGGAAACGATCGCCCGGATATTTTCCTTCCTGATTTTTTTAATCAGGTTCTCCAGTTGGCGGGCTGACGGTTCTGTGCCCACCTGCGTCACGATATTCCCGGCGATCCGGAACCCGAACCGGCGGGCAAAATAGGGCCAGGCCGGGTGCTGGGTAATGAT
>DATNMI010000568.1:0-4778 GCA_035602375.1 Nitrospiria bacterium
CCGAAGTCAATTGCTCATATTCTTTTTTATCAACAGTGTAGCAATAGATTTTTGAACGCTCCGGACTCGTTTCAAAGAGAGACAGCATGGCATGGTGGGCGCCTACCCGCAGAAGGTCTACACTGGCAGGTTTGACATATCTTTCATAGACCACCGCTCCATTTTCCTCCAAAAGGCTTGGCGCATCCCGTAAATACTTCAAATATTCCGTTTCCAAACGTCTGTTTTGCACCTCTTCGGCCAGCTGGATGACTCTGCACGCATACTGCATGATCTGGATTGTTTCTATCCCCGAGATGTCATCAAAGAACCACCCGCAACTGGTAAACATCAGCATCGCGTACCTCTGCATCTCCAGAAGTTTCAACATCCGGGATATCTCGGTCTTGTTCAGGGTTTTGGCCTTACGACGCATGAAAAACCGCTCCACTTCGGTTTTGGACCGGTTGGATATCACCTCGACATATTCGTCCCTCGCTCTCCAGGGATCAAGAAAATAACGTGAGGCCTCTCTTTCGTAAATATCAGCCGCCTGATCCCTCAGCCAGTCCATTCCTTGCCGCAAGGGGGCTCTCCATGCCTGTTTTCCTCCCGGAAACTTTCCGATATTGCATCCGCAGTTACTCCGCCATCTCTCGACCCCATGAGCACAGCTCCAGGAAGTATTCTCGGCAACTTCAATCATCTGGGTAGCCCGATGTTTCTCAAGATATTCTCCGTAATTGGTCAATCTTGCCACGTTTCCGGACTCAATCGCATGAAGCGCGTAAGCCAGAGCCATATCCGCGTGGGGATGGTGGTGCCCAAAAGTTTCGCCATCGGTGGCAATATGAACAATCTCTGACCGGTCTCTCTCTTCGCGAAAGGCATCTGACAGCTTTGAAGCGAATAATCCTCCATTGTTTAACAGATTTCCAAAGGCAGCCTCCCGGGAAAGAGGTCCGTTGTATACAAAGATATGGATTGATTTACCGGAGGGGAGCTGGCAGAGATACGGCATGGTAAGGTCAATTTCTCCCTCTTTTACATCATGCCATTTTTCTTCCGAAACTTTCTTGACCCTTCGAACCTGGTGGGGGGAGAGGACGGTAAACAGTATCCCCGCGTCGGCAATGACTTCAAGGGTCTCAAGATCGACCGCTGTTTCAGGAAGCCAGATGCCTTCCGGAAACCGGCCAAATCTCCTCGTAAAATCCTTTATCCCCCAGAGCGTCTGTGTGGTTTTATCCCGCCGGTTGGCAAGCGGCATGATCATGTGGTTATAAACCTGAGCCATGGCCGATCCATGACCAGAGTAACGCTCTAAACTGATTCGATCCGCTTCTAAAATAGCATGATAGACCTCCGGCTGATGCCGCTCCATCCACGATAACAAGGTTGGACCGAAGTTAAAACTGATCTTCGCGTAATTATTGACGATGTCAATGATCGTGTCGTCCGAACTCAGGATGCGGGAGGCGAAATTCGGCGCGTAGCACTCCGCGGTAATTCTTTCATTCCAGTCATGATAAGGATAGGCGGAGTCCTGAAGTTCCACCTCCTCAAGCCAGGGATTTTCCCGCGGAGGCTGGTAAAAATGTCCATGAATGCAGATATATTTATCCATTTATCCCTTCCGATGAGATCGGCGTTACTCAGGCCAAATCCGGCATCCAGATGTACAGTTTAATTACGATCAATAAAAAGCTCACAACGCTATTATCTCATTTAAACCGGGCATAAAGTCAAATGCAGGATGACATTGGCTCCCTTTATAGCGGGTAAATTCATTATTAGGGGTAAAAGTAACAGAGATTTTTGGTCTTAATCTTAATTCAGGCAGGATAATCAGATTAGGTTATGAAATACGATTTTGATAGATAAATTTTATATTCCATTAAAAATGAATGCATCATATAATACCCTGTATGGAAAGCTCTCCCCTCCCATTGGAGGAATTAAAAAGGCTTCGCAAGCCGATCCCGAATATTAATATCGATTACCGGCAGCGCTTAACCAAAATGGAGTATGTCGCCCTCTGGATTACCGAATATGTCGGGACGATGGGATTCTTTTTGGCTATTTTTGTATGGACGATCCTCTGGCTCTCCTGGAATATGTTTGCTCCCCAGTCTTTACGATTCGATCCATTCCCTGCGTTTGTCCTTTGGCTTTTTATCTCCAATGTGATTCAAATCTTCTTAATGCCTCTTATCATGATTGGACAGAACCTGCAAGGGAAGCATGCGGAATCCCGGGCAGAATCTGATTTTGAAGTCAACATCAAAGCCGAGCGAGAGATAGAAACCATCTTACTTCATCTGGAAAAACAAAATAAATTGATTTTAGAAATATTACATAGGATAGAACAGCTAAAATAGAACATCAGACTTTGTCTCACTTATACTGAAGTTACAGCCTTACGCCACTATCCACCGGAGGCCGGTCATGAAACATAAACTCCTCTCTTCAGGCCTGA
Organism: Nitrospiria bacterium; assembly: GCA_035602375.1. Classification (GTDB taxonomy): domain Bacteria; phylum Nitrospirota; class Nitrospiria; order JACQBW01; family JACQBW01; genus DATNMI01. Next base: position 2,459 of record DATNMI010000568.1, read on the forward strand.
TTCTGATCATCACCCTGTTTTTCACATCCTGCGCCTCGACAAAATTGATCAATCCCTGGCGGGACAGCAGTTTTGAAGGGCCGATAAAAAAGGTTTTTGTGGTAGCGGCTGTCAGAACCCGTGGTCCACGAATTCTGATTGAGAATGAATTTATTCAGCAACTCAAGGCGCGGGGAACGGGAGCGGTTGGAAGCGCCGAGTTCCTTGTCGATGATGCCCCGCCGACGAGGGAGACGTTAGAACCGAGAGTCAGAGAATCGGGGTCCGATGCACTGTTAGTCCTCAGGTTTGTCAAAAAGGAGACAGTTGAAACATATACTCCTGCGAAAGGTAAGGGAGTGCCAGTTACATTTGACACAAATGCTTGGTCGAGTTTTCAATTTCCTGAAACCAGCGAGCAAGAGGTTACCTATGATTTTAACCTGATTGTCATGCAACTTACCCTCTATGAGGTTAGCACAGGCAAGCCGGTCTGGTCTTCCACATCTGAAACGAGATACCAGGGGGACGGATTAGAAAAAATTAAACCGTTCGCCCGGGTTGTTATGACAAGGCTCATCTCAGAGGGTTTGATAAAATAAGCGTTTCCATTGAATACAATTTCAATCCCAAATTTAATCATCAGGAGGAACAAAATGAACCTGCATGAAGAAATTACCAAGCTGGCTTACGAACTTTATGAAAAGAGCGGCAGGGCGAGTGGAATGGAACTGGCGCACTGGCTAGAGGCCGAAGGGATTGTAACGGCGCTTCACGGAAATAAAACGCCCGCCGCGAGCGCGCCTGAGCTGGAACGAAGAAAAGGAACACGGCGACGGGTCCCGAAAGGGGTGAATGAAAATGCCTCGTTCAATCCTGGTAGCTGATGACATTGACAATGATTCGGGAACCGGAAAGAAACGTTCACTGGCTCTGCGTGAAATAGCCTCTTCCCTCGCCTACCGGCTCAAAACCGGCGTTGACCTTCTTCACGTGGAGGATTCCAACGCGTTCCCTGTTGAACGATTCGGATTTGATTCCCGCCGTCTTCAGGATTGGCATTCCGAACATCAAAAAAAGCTGGAAGAATTGACCATGAATTTACCGGTACCCGCCCGCTCGATTTTAAGAAGGGGCTCACCGGCAGAACAAATTCAGAAGGCCTTGCGCTCAAAGTCACCTCCGGAGTTAGTGGTTCTGGGCACCTGTGGACGAAAGGGGATGGAACGCCTCCTCCTTGGAAGCGTCGCTGAAGAAGTAATCCGTCACTCCAGAAGGCCGGTCATGGTCATCGGACCGTTGGCTTGCGAAAATTACCCGAATTTTGACAGCAGGGATCCGCTCAACATTCTGGTAGCCACTGATCTCGGAAAAAACAGTCGCAGCCCGGAAACCTATGCTCGCTCCCTTTCCAGGCGAACTGGCGCAAAGGTGGTTTTCCTTCATGACCCTTCCGAGAGCGTCAAAAACCTGATGCAGTCCTTCCTGCCTTATGGCGCACCGCCGGTCAATCTTGAGGAAACACTCACCAGGATTCGTACCGACGCGATAAAATCCCTGAAACAGAAAGTGAACTCGTTTAAAAGGCAGGGAATATCTTCTGACTATAAACTTGTTGAAAACGCAGAGGCGACCGCAGGCGGAATATTAAGTGAGAGTAAAAAAGGTTATTCCCTCGTTATTATGGGAACCCATGGACGCAATTTCCTGCTGAACAGCTTTTTTGGGAGTACGGCCCGGGAAACGATCCTGCGCTCAAAAATTCCGATAATAATCATACACTCACTCAAATAAGGGGCTCAGTTGAGTTTTTCCATCCATTCATGAGCAAAAATTTCAGGTTTCTCATTTTCAATACCTTCCAGAATTTTCTGGGCGACAAACTCGGCATTATCAGGAGGAAAAGGAATATTTTCAACCGGCTCTGAAGCGATTTGCTCTAAATCTTTAATGGTATTCTTCTCAAAATTCGTCAGAGTCATGTAGGGATATACAACAGTGACCGCAATATGGTCGGACTTTAACTCCTCTCTTGCGGTCAGGCTAAGGCCAACCAGGGCCCGTTTTATGGACGAATAAGCCCCATTGTTCGGTAATTTCATCAGCGCGGTGCCAGAGCTGATATTAATTATCGCGCCTCCTCCCTGATTTCTCATCAACGGAATAACCTGTTGCATGGCAATGAGCGGACCAAGAACGTCCAGGTCAAAAATGTGTCGAAATGTTTCAATATTAGTCTTTTCAACGGGGGCGTCATATCCCTGACCCGCACAGTTGATTAAAATATCAATCCTCCCGAAATAATCTTTGATACTCTTGATCATATTCTTAATATCATTCT
>DATNMI010000573.1:0-3357 GCA_035602375.1 Nitrospiria bacterium
CGGGAATAAATATCGGAGCCGGTGGAATCGGTGTTTATAGCCCCACGAAGATGGACATCGAAGAGGAAGTGACGCTGGTGCTTCATTTTATCGACAACCTTGTGGGAAGGGTTCCCGAGAGCCTTACAGCAGTGGTCAAATGGGCAAAACCGGTCGGGAATTACTTTGAGATCGGTTTTAAATTCAAGGATCTCGATCCTGATCACCAAGCCCTTCTCCTTTCTTATATTGAAGCGAGGAAAAAAGAAGAACAGCCGGATGAGTGATGCGGGAGAAAGATACCATCTTTTTATCGTGTCGGATTCCACGGGAGATACCGCTGAGCGGGCGACCATGGCGGCTTTATCCCAATTTCAAGGCCCCCGGCGGATTGATATCACCCGATTCAGGAACGTCAAGTCAGAGCTCCAGATCCAGGACGTCCTCCAGAAAGCCTCTCTTCAAAAAGCCTTTATTATCTACACGATTGTGACCGGAGACCTGAGAAAATATTTGAGCGACGAGGCGCACCGGCTCCAGGTGTCCGCTGTTGATCTGATCGGTCCCCTGCTCCAGCAGATGGAAAATTATCTCCAAAAACATCCATCGTCCGAACCCGGGCTGATTCACCGGGTCGACCGTCAGTATTTCCAGCGAATGGACGCCATTCAGTTTGCGGTCAAGCATGACGACGGACAGTCTCTTCACACCATTTACCAGGCCGATATTATTCTGTTGGGGCTTTCCCGTTCCGGAAAAACGCCGCTGAGCATGTACCTGGCCCAATTCGGATGGAAGGTGGCCAATATACCCCTGATTCTCAATCTGGCCCCTCCGTCTCAACTGTTCCGGGTAGATCAGGAGAAGGTCATCGGTTTACAGACCCTTTTCGAAATTCTGATGAAAGTCCGGAAGGCAAGAGCCAAGGCGCTGCAACAAAAGGCGACGATGAATTACGCCATGCCGGATTATATTGTCAGAGAACTGAAATATTGCGAGGATTTGTACCGTCAGAATCCCAGGTGGAAATGCGTGGAAGTCGGAGACCGGGCGGTTGAGGAGATTTCAGCCGATATCCTCTCATTGATGGGGTTGAACAAGACCCGTGCCTGATTCCCCGAAAAGAAAGGATACCGCCTTTGATTCAAAAAGCACGACTCGTTAGAGCCATTAAAGAGGAATACCGCCAACTGGAGAAGGCTGTCCGGCATACCCCTCTGGTCAGGACTTCTCTTGGCATTCCCGACTTGCCGGCCACGGTCTATCTCAAGCTCGAAAATTTTCAAAAAACTGGGTCTTTTAAAGTTCGCGGCGCGCTTGCAAAACTGCGGAGCCTTTCGCAGGGGGATCGGAAAAATGGCGTTGTATCTGCCTCAGCGGGAAACCATGCCCAGGGGGTGGCGTGGGCGGCGCGGTTGTTAGGGATTCGGGCGGCCATTGTCATGCCGGAGAATGCTTCCTTGGCAAAACAGAAAGCCACCCAAAGTTATGGCGCCGAAGTGATCCTCTCCGGAAAGAATTTTGAGGAAGCGTTTTCATTCGCTCAGGCTCTTTCTCAATCGGAGAAAAAACCTTTTATTCACGCATTCGATGATGAGCGGATTATCGCCGGCCAGGGGAGCCTCGGCATAGAGATTTTAAAAGACCTTCCGGAAGTTTCAGCGGTCTTTATCCCCGTTGGAGGAGGCGGGCTTGCGGCAGGCATCGGCGTTTATATGAAATCGGTCCGGCCTTCCATAAAAGTGATCGGCGTCAGGGCCAAAGCGAAAAATTCGGTCCGCTCCCTCTATCCGCCGATTGCCGATGGAATCGCCGTGAAGCGGATGGGGAGTCTGACGGGGCCCCTGTTGGAGTCCTGCCTGGACGAGGTCATTACTGTTTCAGAGGAAGAGATTTCCTCCGCCATCTTTCTCCTGCTGGAGAGGCGGAAAATTATCGCCGAAGGGGCCGGAGCGTCATCCGTGGCGGGATACCTGAAGGCGTTTAGACGGTTTGAGAATCACCAGGCGGTTCTCCTGATCAGCGGAGGAAATATTGACGTTACCCTGATCGAAAAGATTCTGGAAAGGGGACTGGTCAAGGCCGGCAGGCTCTTCCGGTTTCAACTGGAGGTGGATGACGCGCCGGGGAAGCTGTCTGAAATTACCCGGTTAATCGCCGAGGAAAAGGCCAACATTCTTCACGTGGTTCATGACCGGTATTCTCTCCATATTCCCCTCTACAAGACCCGGATCGAATTCAGCCTTGAAACCAAGGGGCCGGGCCATATTCTTGAGATCAAACGGAAGCTGAGAAAAGCCGGTTACCAGATTTCTGCTGTCTCGTGAAGAGCATGGTTTCCTCCGAGGATGAGAGATGACCTTAAGACAGATGAGCGTTCCGGTAAAAATCCTTTTTTCCTGTTTTCTGCTAACCGCAGGAATGGCCTATATCTTCGCGATTCTCTATCTTTACCTGATGGATCTGGAGCCCCACGTCAAGAATGGAAAGGGAACGGTCAAGGCGGTCATCCTTAAATACTACGGAAACCAGGGCGGAGGCAGGCTTGAAGCGGCGCTCCACGGCCCTATGGGAGACGACTTATCCGATCAGGAAAAAAACAGGATTTACCGGTGGATCCGTGAAGGCGCCTCCGAGCAGGGGTTTCCCCAGGTTTTCGCGATTCTTCAACAAAACTGCGTTTCCTGCCATGACGGGAACATGCCGGGCATTCCCCGGTTAGCCTCTTTCGAAGAACTCGCAGGGTATACAAAGACAGATATGGGAGAATCGATTAAAAACCTCATCAGGGTTTCTCACGTCCACCTCTTTGGCATCAGTTTTATATTTCTTTTAAGCGGCGGCATTTTTGTCTTGAGCGAGCTTTCGGTAAAATGGCGGGCGATCCTGGTACTTGTTCCGTTTATCTCCATGTGGGTCGATATCGGATCATGGTGGTTCACCAAGCTGGCGCCTGTGTTTGCCTATACGGTTATTATCGGAGGGGTCTTTATGGGGCTCTCCTTTGGGGCGCAGATCGCCATCTCTTTCTATGAAATGTGGCTTAAAAAGGAGAAATAGCCCCTTTGGCCGCATTAGGCCGCATGGAAGGTGTTGACAAAAGCCTCTCCGGGATGATAAAAACTCTTTTCCTCTTTAGTCAGTCTTTAACGCCGAGGTAGTCACCTCGGTAGCGGGGCGAAGTGCCTCCGCAACGGAGCTTGGCTTCTTTAGTTGTATGTTTTGGTTTTCCCTGTAATCCAAAATGCCGAAGTGGTGGAACTGGTAGACACGCACGTTTGAGGGGCGTGTGGGGCAACCCATGGGGGTTCGAGTCCCCCCTTCGGCACCATTTTTATTTTTACCACCTCTCAGAATTACGCTGTACACCACCTCGTT
>DATNMI010000578.1:0-1064 GCA_035602375.1 Nitrospiria bacterium
ACGAGTTCTGAGCGACCGGATCCCGCCATCCCCGCGATTCCGAGGATTTCGCCCCTCCGAAGGACGAAAGAGATGTTCTTCGCGCCATTGCCAGTCACGTTTCTCGCCTCGAAAATGACTTCGCCGACGGACACGCTTTCCCTTTGATAGAAGGTGGAAGGATCACGGCCAACCATATCCTTGATCAGTGCGGTTTTGGTCAAACCATTGAGGTCGTACATGCTGACTTTGCGACCATCCCGCAATACCGTTACACGGTCTCCTATCTTGAAAACCTCTTCCAGGTGATGGGAAATGTAGATGATTCCCAGGCCGCTATTCTTGATCGTCTGAACGATATCGAGCAGGTTTTCTATTTCCACGGAGGAGAATGACGCCGTTGGTTCATCGAGGATGATTACCCTCCTTTTAAAAACCAGGCCTTTGGCAATCTCGACGCTCTTTTGCTCGCCGCTGCTGAGTTCGCCCATCTTCATTTCCGGGCTTAGGTCACACTTGAGGTATTTCAGAACCTCAACGGTCTGTTTCCTCATTTCACTTTTCTGCAGCACCCCTCGTTTCGCGATTTCTGATCCGGTAAAAATGTTCTCCACGATGTTCAGATTCTCGAAGGCGATGTGCTCCTGGTATATCGTCTGGATGCCCATCCTCATGGCCAGATGCGGGTTCAGGACCACCTTTCTTCCGTCAAAGATGATCTCTCCGCCTTCATCCGGTTGATATGCCCCCGAAAGAATCTTGATCAACGTGGACTTGCCGGCCCCGTTTTCTCCGCAGAGGCAATGCACCTCACCTTCGTTCAAGTCGAAAGAGATGTTCTGAAGCGCCAAGACGCCGGGAAAGGTCTTCGATATATTTCTCAATTGAAGGATCTCGCTCATGGCGGATATCCGGTGCGGGGGGTTCGCAGCACCTTCCTTTGAAACGTACGACCGGTTGCTTTGCAACGAAATTAGCCTGCATCGCTGACAAATCCTTAGAGATTTGTCAGCGATGCAGGCTGTGGCAGCAGAATTCTCCGGCTGCGCGGAAAATTCCGCTGCTTTTTGGGAAAGAACAATTTT
>DATNMI010000569.1:0-1497 GCA_035602375.1 Nitrospiria bacterium
CTGATGCGGATCAGGTTATCGGTGAAGCGGTACCGTCCGGGAAGCGATCTTCTCCCGGTCTGGCAAGATTATCGCGTTGAGATCAGGTCGGACCTGACCGTTCTGGAGACTCTGATTCAGCTCAAGGAGGAAGAAGACGGGTCGCTGGCCTTCCGGTACTCCTGCAGGAGCGCCATCTGCGGCTCATGCGCCATGAAGATCAATGGAAGCGAAAAACTCGCCTGCCAGACCGCTGTCAGGGAAGAGCTGGAACGGCATGGAGATCTCCGCATCGAATCTCTGGCTAACTTTCCTGTGATTAAGGACCTGGTTGCCGATATGGGACCATTCTGGAAGAAGGTCGGGAGCGTCACCCCCTGGCTCCATTTCAAATCAGAAGGAACCCGGGACGCGTCCCAAAAACATTTAAACCGGGAGGCGTTTGATCATTTTCATAATGTCGATGCCTGCATCTTCTGCGGAGCCTGCGCTTCGGCCTGCAACAGCCTGGAGGTCTCGCCGCAGTTTACGGGCCCCGCCGCCCTGGCTAAAGCATGGCGCTTTGTGGCGGATCCGCGGGAGGCGGGAGATGAAAAAAAAGCGCGGCTCGGCGAACTGATAGCCCCCGACGGGATCTGGGACTGCGTCCGGTGCAACTATTGCGTCGAGGTCTGCCCCAAAGATGTCCGCCCGATGGAAGCCATTATCCGGCTGAGAAGAGAGGCCATTCAAGACGGACTTGGAAACTCTCCGGCGGGACGGCATATTACCGCTTTTGTGGAAATCGTCAGGAAGGAGGGGAGGCTGAATGAAGGACTTCAGCCTTTGAAAATGCTCTGGCGAAGCCCCCGCCTGCTCCTGGGCGTTCTCCCTTTAGCGTTCAATATGGCGCTTAAGGGGAAATTGGTGCTGCCGTGGCATTGGCCGATCCGGGGAATACGGTTTGTCCGGAAACTTTTTAAAACTGAAGGGACAAAGAGACCATGAAATACGCGTTTTACACCGGTTGCGCCGCCAAGGGAGCCTGCCCGGAGCTCTATCTCTCCACCCGCAGAGTCGCCGAGCGGCTTGGAATTGAGCTGGTCGAATTGACCTCCGCCGCCTGTTGCGGCGCCGGGGTAATTCATGAAGCCGACCCGGAAATCTCGCTTTCCCTGAACGCCAGGACCTTCGCCCTTGCCGAGGAAGAGGGGCTCGACATCATGACCATCTGCGGGACCTGTCAGGGGGTCATGTCCCAGGCGAACAAGACTTTAAAGGAAGACCCCGAACTCTTAAAAAGGATCAATGAAAAACTGGCCCCGGAAGGATTAAAGTACAGCGGAAAGATCAGAGTCAGGCATTTTCTCTGGATATTACTGGACGATGTGGGCCTCGATCTCCTGAAGCGGAGGGTCACCCGTCCGCTTCGCGATCTTCGAATCGCCCCTTTTTACGGCTGTTATATTCTTCGTCCTTCATCCGCGCTCGATTACGACGACCCCAATAACCCGGATTCCCTGGAAAAGGTCATCAGGG
>DATNMI010000593.1:0-2035 GCA_035602375.1 Nitrospiria bacterium
CTCCGCAAGCCGGTTCCGGCCTCCCACCGGAAAACGATCTCCGCGCCGCACAGGGGAACCGTCACGGCGATTGAAAACCGGAAGCTCGCGCGGGCCGCCAAACTCTCGGGCGCTCCCCGCGCGATGGGCGCTGGAGTGGAACTGATGACGCCGGTGGGAACGAAAGTTGAGAAAGGAGAGCCGCTGTTTGTCCTTTACGCGGAAAACCTGGGGGAACTCGATTACGCGGAAGAATATGTGAAATCCCAGAAAGAAATTGTCCGGATTGAGGAGGCGTCATGAAGAAAGTAGCGGTACTGACGAGCGGAGGGGACTCCCCCGGCATGAACGCGGCCATACGGGCGGTGACCCGGATGGCAATTGAAGTAGGTTCCCAGGTGATCGGAATTCGTCATGGCTTTCAGGGCCTGCTCGCGAAAGACAAGGTTCCACTCGACGCCCGAGCAGTCGGGGGCATTATAGAACGGGGCGGGACTTTTCTCGGAAGCTCGCGCTCTCCCGAATTTGAAACGGAGGGGGGACGACAAAAAGCCCTCGCATTTTTTTCAGAAGAGGGGATCAACGGGCTGGTCGTTATTGGCGGAAACGGTTCCCAGGCTGGCGCGGATGCCCTCAACAAAATGGGTTTCCCAGTGGTCGGCGTCGCTTCGACGATTGACAATGACCTTTCCGAAACCGATATCACGCTGGGTGTCGATACGGCGGTCAATACCGCTTTGGAGGCAATTGACCGGATTAAAACCACCGCCTCGGCCCACAACCGGGCTTTCCTGGTGGAGGTGATGGGGAGAGAGTGCGGGTACCTCGCCCTGATCTCCGCGATCGCCGGGGGGGCTGAAGTGGTGGCGATCCCGGAATTTCCCCTCGATCCGGAAGAGATTGCCCGAGAGCTTCGGGCCGCCTACGACAGGGGAAAGTCCCATGCCATCGCCGTGATCGCTGAGGGATGCCGCCTGAACGCTTCCGGCCTTTCCGCCTGGTTCAAGGAACACCAGGAAAGGATTGGATTTGATCTCCGGGTGACCACGCTCGGACACATTCAAAGGGGGGGCGCCCCGACCGCTTTTGACCGTCTCCTGGGCACCCGGATGGGCGCCGAAGCGGCTAAATCGCTTTATGAAAAGGAATCCGGTGTCCTCATCGGTCTGTCAAAAGGGGAGATCCGCCGCATCCCTTTCATCGAAGTTATTGGCAAGAAAAAGGTGCCAGACCTGAAACTTCTCACCCTGGCCCGCATCCTAGCCCGGTAGAAGAGCCTTGTCTGTTCGGTCAGCGAGCCGACCGGCTGAATGTCAGGATTTGATGTTTGGCGTCGACCTGAACCTTATCCCCCTCCTTGAATTCCCCTGATAAAATTTTCATCGCCAGCGGGTTTAAAATATCTCTCTGAATCAGCCTCTTGAGAGGCCGGGCGCCGTAGACAGGGTCATACCCGATTTCCGCCAGGTACCGTTTGGCGTTGTCGGTCAGGATCAGCTCCAGTTTTTTCTCAATCAGTCTCTGTTTGAGAAGATTGACTTGAATTTCCACAATCGTTTTCAGCTCGTCGACGGTCAATGGATGGAAGACGATGATATCGTCGACCCGGTTTAAAAATTCGGGCCGGAAATTTTCTCGGAGGATGTTTAACACCTCGGATTTAAGGGCGCCCTCATCTTTTCCAGCAGATTCAGAAATCATCTGGCTTCCCAGGTTGGACGTCATAATAACCACGGCATTCTTGAAGTCGACCGTCCTCCCTTGTCCGTCGGTCAGCCTGCCGTCGTCCAGGAGCTGAAGCAGGACGTTAAAGACATCAGGGTGCGCCTTTTCAATTTCGTCAAAAAGGAGTACCGCGTATGGTTTTCTCCTGACCGCTTCCGTGAGCTGTCCCCCTTCTTCGTAGCCGACGTAACCAGGGGGGGCTCCGATCAGGCGGGCCACCGAGTGCTTTTCCATATATTCCGACATGTCGATCCGGATAAGCGCCTTTTCATGGTCAAATAAAAACCAGGCAAGGGCGCGGGCCAATTCCGTCTTTCCGACGCCGGTCGGC
>DATNMI010000572.1:0-3748 GCA_035602375.1 Nitrospiria bacterium
TTTTTCCCCCAAGCTGGAACGGACACTGCCATCACCGATTACCAGAAGGAGATCGTGGTTGGGTTTACCTGGCGTTTCTCGGATTTTCTCAGCTGGAAAATAGAAAATCATTTCAATACGGGCGTGGCTGAGGTTGAACCCGTAAATAATCCGGCTCTCTACAAGGACTGGAACTTCCTTGCAACCAGCGTCACATTTGTGTTTTGACCGGATTATGAAGAAGTGTCTGATACTCTCCGTTATTCTTCTCCTGTTTCTTGAATCCCGAGGCCAATCTGCGTCAAATCCTGATCAAATTATCGTAATCGTTTCAAATCAAAGCGCCATTAAACAGCTCACAAAAACAGATCTTAGAAATATCTATTTGGGAGAAACAAAGGAATGGGATGATGGCAGTCCTGTTCAGCCGCTGGACCTCGGCGAGGGGAATCAAATCAGGGGGATGTTCTGTCAAATCTATCTGAAGAAAAGCCTATCGAGCCTGAAATATTACTGGGTGGAGAAGGTATTTACCGGCAGGGGCGCCCCTCCCCTTGTCCTTGAAAGCGAGCAGAAAATTAAAGAGTTTATCGCTTCTCACCCGGGGGCTATAGGCTATATCAGGCTGAAGCATCTCGATTCGACCGTGAGGCGTATTGATGTCAGGTCTGGAAAGTAAATCGCGATGGCGTCCTCCAAATATAACTCAAGACCTGTGATCAGAAGGAGCCAGTGGATCCCTGTCCTTGGCGGCGTTGTTCTTATCGTCGGACTGATTGCCGCTCTTTATTTCTCAGGTAAAAACTTAAGTCTTCTTGATTTTATTCAGAAAGTTTCCTTTTCCAATCTTGAGCATGCCAACGCATTAAAAATAAAAATAAAATCGATTCAGTCCGGATATTACTACGCGGTAACGCAGGAAGACCCGTTTGCCCTTGTTCGCGTAAAACAAGAAGAGGAAGAGTTCGCGGACATGATTCGTCAGATGCAAAATGGCGGACAGCATTTTGAAATATTAGAAAGTCTTTACAACAAATTCGCGCAATATAGAAAGTCTACCGACGAAGTTGTAAAAAATATTATTGAGGGGAAAAGGTCATTTCAATCCAATCAGGAACATTTAAAGAAAATCAGCGAACTGACGAATGCCATCAACGATATTGTCGAGGATTTCGACGAACGGGAAAGGAGAGAATTCAAGGCAGAATTTGAACGCGCCCGGCAGATTTCGGTTCTGACTCTCTATATTGTGATCGCTGCGGTTGTCTTCGCGATGTTGATAGCAGGGGCATTCATCAGATTTATCCTGAAACTGAACCGCCGGTTAACCGAGGCAAATTTAAACCTTGGAAAGAAAGTAGAGGAACTGGAATCTTTTGTCTATACCGTATCGCATGATCTCAAATCCCCGCTGGTATCGATCCAGGGCATGGCCTCGATTTACCTGGAAGATTTCGGTTCCCGGCTGGAGGAGAAAGAGCGTTATTATCTTGACCGGATTATTGCCAACTCCGGAATGATGGAGGAGCTGATCCAGGGGCTCCTGGCGCTTTCCAGGGTAGGAAGGAAACAGGACAAGACCGATCCGGTTCATCTCAGCGTTATTCTCAATGAAATTTTGGAATTATACCATGAGGTATTCAAGGAAAAAAAGATAGAGGTTAAGGTGGAAACCGGAATGCCGGCATTTATCTATGAAAGGCTTCACTTGCGGCAGGTCTTTCAGAATCTGATCATGAATGCTGTGAAATTCATGGGCGATCAGCCGAATCCCGAGATTGTGATCGGGGGAAGGGATTATTCCGACAGGGTTGAATTTTTCGTCAGAGACAACGGAATCGGGATCGATCCCGCCTATCATGACCGGATTTTCGGAGTTTTTCAGAGACTTCATGAGGTTGAAGTGGAGGGAACGGGTGTCGGCCTTGCCATTGTGAAAAAGATTGTTGAACTGGCCGGCGGAGTAATCCGGGTCGAATCCCGAAAGGGTAAGGGCGCCGCATTTTATATTTCTTTTCCAAGATCCACCCGGAGGGCTTATTCCTCCTATTGATTTATCCTTCCTATTTTAAGTAGTATTCTAACAGCATGAAAATCGTCGCCACTTATATGTTGCCTTTCGACTCTTCTCTCGATCCAGTCAAAAAAGGAAAAGGGATTGCCCTTGGGATGACCATTGGTTCATGGAGCGGGGTTTCCGGGGACCGGAAGGAGCGGCAGGAGCCCTATGCGGGAGAGTTTCTGGGGTTTGAGAAGGTCTCAGCCGGAAAGAATGAATCATTCCTGATCCGGGTCGGTTACCCGGTTCGAAATTTTCCGCCCAGACCGGATGAAATGCTGGTCTCTGTTTTCGGGAAGCTCTCGATGGACGGGGAGATCAAGCTGATCGATCTTGAAATCCCTGACCCGTACGCCATGAAATTCTCCGGGCCGAGGCTCGGAATTGAAGGTATCCGGAAGAAAATCGGGGTGGCCGACCGTCCGCTCCTGATGAGTATTTTCAAATGCGGATTCGGGCTTGATCCAAAGGAGTATGCCGCTCTTTTCAGGGAGCAGGCGGAAGGGGGCGTCGATATTGTCAAGGACGATGAAATATTTTTTGACGAAAAGGGGCGCCTGGAGCGTGTAAAGTATTGCGGCGAGGTGATTCACGATATCTTTTACCGGGAAAACCGGAATGTCCTTTACGCTGTCAATCTCTCCGCGCCTCCCTCGGCGCTGCTGGAAACCGCGGTAACACTGGCAGGGGCAGGAGCAGGCCTGTTCCTCGTGAACGTTCTGGCCTATGGATGGAATCTTCTTCAGGAGCTGGCCTCAGAGGCCGGACCGAACGCCGCGCTGATGGCCCATCCTGCGCTGGCAGGAGCCGTCTATCCCTCACCCCGGCATGGATATTCTTCTCAACTGGTTTTTGGAAAACTGATGCGGATTGCGGGGGCGGATTTTTCGCTGTTTCCTTCGCCCTATGGGTCGGTCTCTCTCCCCCGTGATGAAGCGCTCGCCGTTTCCGGCCAATTGACCGGCGCTTCCTGTTACAAACGGACATTTCCTGTTCCTTCCGCCGGGATTCATCCGGGCCTTGTTCCCGCATTGATAGAAGATTTTGGACGCGACTCCGTCATTAACGCGGGCGGGGCGGTCCATCACCACCCCGGAGGCACCCGTGCGGGCGCCAGGGCATTTCGCGACGCCATTGAAGGCGTTTGCGCAGGAAAAAGCTTGGATGAAATCGCGGTCAAATCCGCGCCCCTGAAAGCGGCCCTGGAGAAATGGTCTTGAAGGGCCAGGTACGGCCTCCATCATTTTTATTTCTCGATTATGATGGAACCATTACCGAGAAAGACACGATCCTGTCCATTATGGAGGCGTTCGCGCCCGCGGAATGGGTCTCTCTGAGGGACAGCGTACTCTCCGGGGAGATCAGCGTCAGGAAAGGGGTCGGTGCGATGTTCGCGCTCCTGCCATCCCGGCTAAAGGGAAGAATCGTCCGGTTTGCAAAAAAAGAAACCCGGATAAGGAATGGGTTTTCGGATTTTCTTAAATATTGCCGTCGGATGAAGATCGATTACAAGGTGATCAGCGGAGGGCTCGATTTTTACCTTTACCCCCTCCTGGAGGATTATCTTCCACGCGAGAAGGTTTTTTGCAATCGGGCCAATTTCTCCGGCGATACGATTGGAATCGATTGGGGTTTCCCCTGTGATCCCTATTGCCACTTGGACTGCGGATTTTGCAAAGCCAGCCTGGTTAGGCAATATGATCCGGCCCT
>DATNMI010000597.1:0-10132 GCA_035602375.1 Nitrospiria bacterium
AAAGCTCCCTTGAGAGTTTAATCCGCTGGGCCTCTCCTCCGGACAGGGTCGTGGCCGATTGCCCTAGTTTAATGTAACTCAATCCGACGTCGTTGAGGGTGTCGAGTCTTGATTTAATGACCGGGATCGCGTCAAAGAAAACCGCTCCCTCCTCGACGCTCATCTCCAGGGTCTCGGCGATGTTCTTGCCTTTATACCGGACTTCCAGAGTCTCCCGGTTATAACGTTTTCCCTTGCAGACTTCGCAGGTGACATAGACGTCGGGAAGAAAATGCATTTCGATCTTGATGACGCCATCCCCCTGGCAGGCTTCGCACCTTCCCCCTTTGACATTGAAGGAATAGCGGCCTACCCGGTAACCCCGGGCTCTTGATTCAGGAAGCTGCGCGAAAAGATCCCGGATATGGGTGAAAAGGCCGGTATAGGTTGCCGGGTTGGAGCGGGGAGTCCTTCCGATGGGAGACTGATCAATATTAATGACCTTGTCAAACAGATCGAGGGATAAAATTCTGTCGCAGGCGCCAGGTTTGTCCGTGGCCCGAAAGAGGTATTGGGCCATGGTTTTGTAAAGAACATCGATGACAAGGGTGCTCTTGCCCGATCCGGAAACGCCGGTCACGCAGGTCAGGAGGCCTACCGGAATCGAGACATCGATCCGTTTCAAGTTGTTCTCCTTCGCCCCCTTGATGGTAAGGACCTTTCCGGGAGGCCGGTGTCTTTTGGGGAGACGGATGGTTTCCCTTCCGCTCAGGTATTGTCCGGTCAGCGAGGACCGATCGTTCATGATTTCTGCGGGCGTGCCTTTGGAGACGACCCTTCCTCCGAGGTGCCCGGCGCCAGGACCCATATCGACGACATAATCGGAGGCCATGATGGTTTCATCGTCATGTTCCACCACGAGCACCGTGTTTCCAAGGTCGCGCAGGCGTTTGAGCGTGGTTAACAATCTTTCGTTGTCTCGCTGGTGGAGCCCGATGCTCGGTTCGTCAAGGATATAGAGAACGCCTGTCAGGCTCGACCCAATCTGGGTCGCAAGTCGGATCCGCTGGCCTTCTCCCCCTGAAAGGGTGGCCGAAGGCCGGTCAAGCGACAGATAATCGACGCCGACGCTGTTGAGAAATCCGAGCCGGTCCCGGATCTCCTTGAGGATTCTGACGGCGATCTGACGTTCTTTTTCAGTCAAAGCAAGGGTCGAGAAAAATGTTTCCGCGTCGCGAATTGAAAACCTGGAAACCTCTGCGATTGAACGTCCACCGACCCTGACAGAGAGGCTCTCCTTCTTGAGCCGGTCGCCTCCGCAGGCGGGACAGGGGTGGATACTCATATATTTTTCGATCTCTTCCCGGATATAGGGAGAATCGGTTTCTTTGTATCGCCGTTCCAGGTTGGGGAGAACCCCTTCAAACGGTTTGCGGTAAAAATCCTTTTTGCCGTCCCTCTCGTAATAGAAGAGAATCTCCTCGTTTCCTGACCCATGGAGGATCATTTTCTGAAGATCGGGTTTTAGCCCTTTAAAGGGGGTTCTGAGATCGAACTTGAAATGGGCGGAGAGCGCTTCAAGAATCTGAAAATAGAATCCGGAACTCCGTTTTTCCCATGGCTTGATCGCCCCTGCTCTTAGCGACAGGTCCGGGTCGGGGATGATGAGATCGGGGTCAAGGTCGCGGGTCGTACCCAGTCCTCCGCAATCGGGACAGGCCCCCTGGGGAGAATTGAAGGAAAACATCCTCGGCTCCATCTCCGGATAGCCGATTCCGCAGGCAACACAGGCCAGTTTTTCATTAAAGATGATATCTCCGTGGCCATCACGGGCGGCAAGGGCGAGGCCTCCTGAGAGGCCGAGGGCGGTTTCAAGGGAATCGGCGAGGCGCTTTTCAATCCCTGTCTTTAAAACAAGACGGTCAATGACCACGTCGATGGTATGTTTTTTATTCTTGTCGAGCGGCGGAATGTCGGAAAGCTCCACCATCTTGCCGTCAATCCGGGCCCGGACATATCCTGATTTTTTGACCTGAAGGAGTTCCTTTTTATATTCCCCTTTTCTCCCCTGAACCAGCGGTCCCAAAATCTGGAGTTTGGACCCTTCCGGAAGGCCAATGACGGCATCGACCATCTGGGAGACCGTCTGGGCGGTGATTTCCCGCCCGCACTGATAACAGTGGGGCCTTCCGACTCTGGCGAACAGGAGACGGAAATAATCATAAATTTCCGTAACGGTACCGACAGTCGACCGCGGGTTCTTGCTGGTGGTTTTCTGCTCGATCGATATGGCAGGGGAGAGCCCTTCGATGGAATCAACATCGGGCTTGTTCATCTGTTCGAGGAATTGCCTGGCGTAGGCTGAAAGGGATTCCACATAACGCCGCTGGCCTTCCGCGTAGATCGTGTCAAAGGCGAGAGAAGATTTTCCGGAACCGGACAGCCCGGTAATGACGACAAACTGGTCGCGGGGAATATCGATATCGACGTTTTTCAGGTTATGTTCGCGCGCCCCCCGGACGCTTAGAAACTTTGGGTTCATCAATCAGCCAGTGAATGTAAGTAAGTTTTCCATCTTAACACAAACCATGCGAAAAGGTCTACTTGTAGAAATAAATCGAGGTCGGTTAATGTGCCGGGATCAGTGATAGAGATTCCAGAGTATTCGCTCTCCCGCCTAATCGGCTACCGCAAGGGTGCGGGGAGGGAGGCTTTAAGGCTTGACGGGAGGCGGAAAATAATGATAGGGATATGTCCCTTATGACTGCGCCTGCTGATCAGACTCCATACCGCCTTGAAAACAAGGAAAAGAATGTTCAGGAGATGTTTTCTTCCATCGCGGGGAAGTATGACCTGAACAATACCCTTTTGAGCCTGGGGCTTCATGCCCGCTGGAAGACGGTTTTGGTGAATGCCGCCGCTCTAAGGGAAAATGCCAGGGTTCTCGATATTGCCTCCGGAACGGGAGATATCGCGGTCAAGCTCGCAAGGAAGTTTCATCAGGGCGGAAAGATCGTCTCCTCCGATCTCAACAGAGAAATGCTCCTGGTGGGAAAGGAAAAAATTACCTTAAAGGGCCTTTCATCACAAATTGCGATCGCGAGAGGAAAAGCCGAGGAATTACAGTTTAAATCCGGGGTTTTTGATCTTGTGACGGTCGGGTTCGGAGTTCGGAATTTTACCGATATTCCGGCGGCGCTTGCGGAGGTCTGCCGGGTTCTAAAACCGGGAGGTCAATTCCTCTGTCTTGAGTTTTCCAAACCGGTTCATCCCGTCTGGCAGAAACTTTACGATTTTTATTCTTATCTCTTCCTTCCTCGCGTCGGAAAATGGATTTCGGGCGATAAGACCGGCGTTTATAACTACCTCCCGGATTCTATCCGGAAGTTTCCGGATCAGGAAACATTCAAAGGGTTCATGGAGAAGGCAGGTCTGGTAAACTGCTCGTACAGGAATCTTTCGGGGGGGATAGTCGCCATCCATTCCGGCTTCAAACCTTAACGGCAAACTGCTGAAAAAGGCTCATTTGCGTTGTTCTCGCGCCCCACAACTTAAAATCCAATGCCAGTAGTCCCCGGCAGGGGGTTGCTCTACAATGCTCATGTATTATTCGTGTACACTCCGCTTGTCTCGCTCCTGCGGCCCCACAACTAAAGCTTTTTGAACAGCTTGAAAACCTTAACTGCTTCCGGATTATTTCTTTTTGTCCGGGGAGAGGTCGATGTCGACCAGTTTTTGAATGTCCGCCTTCAACTTCTGATTTTCATTTTTCTGATTAAGATGCGTCTGCAAAATCGATATCCAGTTCAACGCTTCCGCTTTCAACTTGCTCTCCGGGTACCTTTTCACGAAGATCTGAAACTCAGTCAATGCTTCTTGATAGTCTCTATGCGAGTTTTTGAAATATGAGAGGGTAAAGGCCGTCTGGTATTGGGCAAACTCCCTTTCCGTCGTGTTTCCGTTTCTGGCCACTTTTCTGTAAACCATGAGGGCTTCGGAATATTTTCCATTTCGGAACTGGAGCGCGGCGGATTCCAGGGATACCGGCCAATCCTGGGAGATTGCCCGGGTCTGATTGTAATCGTTTGCCGGCCTTCCAGTCCCCGATGTTTTTTTATCTTCCTGCGTTGTGGCACAGGAAACGAGCGAAATGGCAATGAATCCTGCTATGATAAACCGTAAATACAATGTTTTAAGTCCTCCTCTGATCGATAACATAGATGCTTTTGGGAAACGTCTTCGCGTAATGTTTCAATTGCGCCGCCATCTCGGAAACCTTGTTGGGGTCGGTGATTTTTCTTTTCTCATTGGTCACCACTGCGATTGAGACCGTCATGATGGGGAATTTCTGTTCAACGTCATTCCGGTCTTTGGCGATGATAAAGCCCTTCAGCTTGTCAGATTCTTCATAATAAAGAGGGATGGTCCGGTCAAATTCAGAGATAATGTTCTGGCAAAGGGTGTGGACCCGGCCAGGCTCAGTAATCATCACAAAGTCGTCTCCGCCAATGTGCCCTATAAAATCTTCTTTTCTCCCCATCGTCTGGACGGTCTGCTTTAAGATCCCCGCGACCACGGTGAGAATCTCGCTTCCCTTTGAATAGCCGTAAGTGTCGCCGAAAGGCTTGAAGTTGTCGAGGTCAATCAGGCAGAAAGCAAACTGCGCCTGGTTCTTTATCCGGGAAAGAAGGTTTCGTTCAATGACAAGATTTCCTGGAAGACGGCTTAACGGATTGGCGTCGAGGCTCATTGTTTCAAGTTCCTTGAGCCGGGCGCCCATCATTTTGAAATGTTCAGTCAGATCTCCGATTTCATCCTGGGCCTGGAGCTCCGGGATTTCGTCGAACTTCCCTTTTCCGATTAATCGCGTGGTTTCCTTTATTTTTTCGATAGAGGATGCGAAATAAGAGGTATTAAAAAAGGCAAAACCGAGTCCGACGATCAGACTGCCGGTACAGAGAAGGAGGAGTGTATAGAAAGACCGCTGGTTTAAATCATTGATAAAAATAAGTTTTTCACGTTCTCCATTGATCAGTCTGAATTTAAGCAACCGGAGTTTTCCGAATATTGAATCCGCTTTGGCGTTGAGATCTTTTTGATTTTGAACCTGGTCTGTTTTGGAAACCGTCTCCGCAGAGGAAACTTGAACAAACTTCTTTATGTAGGCGTCGTAATATTCATTGAGCGCCTTGCTTTCTTCCAGAAATCCCCTGTTTTGAAGTTCGGCAATCCCTCTTCTGAATACATCTACTTTGGAAAAAAAATGTTCCCGGCTGGCCTGGGTATTCAGAATAAAATTCTTTTTAGCGGAGTAATTCTGCTCAACGAGGCAATCGATCATCCTGTCGCTTAGATCTAGGACCGGCAGGCCGGATTCAATGAGAGTATGGCTTGCCTTCTTTAAGGTGTTCAAATTGATAATTCCGTAAGCTCCTATAAAAATGGAGAAAAGGATTAAAAGGAGATAGCTCAGGAACAGCTTGCTGGTAAATGATAATCTTATCGCCATAAATTTTCTTTTTTCCAAGGACTATCTTAAAATTTCGCATAGAACCTTCATTTTGTCAAACCCCTGAAGCCGTTCGGCCGGCGTTATTCCCGCCGGTGACAACGCTTCTATCCCATGAACAAGACTACAAGATATTGAGTATGATCTTGTTTATCCACTATATATTGTGGAAAAGTTTCCAAAAAACAATTTAAGATAAATATCCATGACTGAAATTAGCAACTTACTGAAAATCCAGAAGAATTTATGATCAAAAACAAGGCAGATTGATGGATTGGGCTAAAACTTGCGGGCGTTTGGTTCATGAATACGAGTTATTCACAGGTTTTAAACATATCCTGTGAATCGAAACATTGGGCAATAAAAAACCGGGCAGAGGGAATCTCCGCCCGGTTCTTTAAATACAGCCTCTTCAAAAAGAGGTTATTTCTTTTCCGGGGCCTTATCGGTCTTCGGCTTTTTTGATTTTTGTTTGGTTTTCTTGTCGGCTTTGGCCACTGCTTTTTTCTCAGTCTTTGTTGCAGCTTTTTCAGCGGCGGGCGCTGCGGGGGCCGCAGGAGCCGCCTGCTGGGCTGGAGCTGCAGGGGCTGGGCTGCCCGCGCCTTCAGCCTTCACAAGGGAGGCCGGAAGAATCAGCATAGAAGCGATCATTGAAACCGAAAGGATTGTAAGAAGTTTTTTCATTGAGGTCCTCCTGTTAGCGTTTTGAGCACTTAATACACCGCTCTTGAGAGTTGTATAAAGCAAATGTCATGCCACGAATAATATTCAATGATTTCAATCTGTCTTTTAAAATAATGGGAATTATGCCTGAGCAGACATCCGAATCCAAGGCATAAAAAACCTTATTTGAGGCATGTTAGCAAAAGGTCCAGGCGTGAATTCACTTCCGGCTACCATGCTAAAACATTGAAAAACCTTGACAAAATAAGAACGGTTTTGATACGGTTAAAGGTACAATTTATTTTTTTACTTTTTAAATCTGGCCCTCTTTTCTGGAGGCCATTTTTTATTAGAAAATCGAATCGATGCGTTTAAAAGTCAACGGAAAATTTGAAGAATTTGAGAATGGTTCAATTCAGGACCTCCTGGTTTCCAAAAAAGTGGAACCCCGAATGGTCTCTGTTGAATTAAACGATAAAATTCTTGACCGGAATGAGTTCCAATCCATTCCCCTTAAAGATGGGGATATTATTGAATTTTTGTTTTATATGGGAGGAGGACAATGAACGTGTCTTCATATTTACAGGATGTGACCCATTCCATCGGAAACACCCCTCTCCTTAAACTAAGCCGTTTCAGTGAAAAAGGGGCCGGGACAGTTTACGGAAAAGCTGAGTTCATGAATCCCGGAGGAAGCGTCAAGGACCGGATCAGCCTGAACATGATTAATGAGGCTGAGCGGCAGGGACTTCTTAAGGCAGGGGGGACGATTCTTGAGCCGACAAGCGGCAATACCGGTATTGGTTTGGCCCTGATCGCCGCGGTCCGGGGATATAAAATGATTCTGGTCATGCCGGAGAGCATGAGCCAGGAACGGATCAGCCTTTTGAACTCTTATGGCGTAGAACTAATTCTGACTCCGGCCTACGAGGGGATGCAGGGATCTATTAAGGAAGCTCAGGAAATTCTGGCTAAACATCCGGAATATTACATGCCTAACCAGTTTAAAAACCCCGCGAATCCGGAAATACACAGGAAGACGACGGGAGTCGAAATCTGGAACAGCCTGAACGGCGAGATCGATGCTTTTGTCACCGGGGTCGGGACCGGTGGAACCATTACGGGCGTAGGGGAATTGCTGAAGTCGCGAAATTCCAAGATCCAGGTCATTGCCGTCGAGCCCGCCAGCTCTCCGGTCCTGTCAGGCGGGATGCCCGGTCCCCATAAAATTCAGGGGATCGGCGCGGGATTTGTCCCGCAGGTTCTTAACAGGAAAATTCTGGACCGTGTCATCACAGTCGGCGACGACGACGCCTACCGGACTTCCAAACGGCTGTCGCGGGAGGAAGGGATCATGGTGGGAATTTCGTCCGGAGCCAATGCTTTCGCCGCGCTGCAGGTGGCCCGGGAAATGGGACCGAACAAGAGTATCGTCACGACACTCTGCGATACGGGCGAGCGTTACATTAGTATGGAAAAGTATTTTAATATTTAAGAATATTTGCTGATCAGAAAGGCGTAGCTGCCAGGCCGCAGGAGCGAGACAAGGGGAGTGTACAGGTCATTGGAGGAGCGTCCCCTGCCGAGGACTTCCGGTATTAGGATTTTCTGTTAGTGGGTCGCGAGAACAAAGCGGATGCGGCTTTATCATCAGCCAGAAGTGGAAAAGACTATGTTTGAGTTTACTGAGGACCAGATCAAAAGATACAGCCGTCACATTCTTCTGCCTGAAGTGGGCGGCAAAGGGCAGATGAGAATCTCCCAAGCCAGGGTGCTTATTATCGGCGCCGGCGGTCTTGGGTCTCCAGCCGGACTTTATCTGGGAGCCGGGGGAATCGGGACGATTGGAATCATTGACGGCGACAAGGTCGACCTGAGCAATCTACAGCGGCAGGTGATTCATCATACCGCCGATATCAATTCCCCCAAGGTTCTTTCAGCAAAAAGGAAAATTGAAGAGATTAATCCTGATGTCAAGGTGATCACTTATGAGGAGCGGTTGACTGCCAAAAACGCTCTGGCTATTTTTAAAGATTATGACGTGATCATTGATGGAACCGATACCTTTGCTTCAAAATTCCTGATTAACGATGCGGCTTTTTTTGCAAAAAAACCTTTGATCCATGGCGGCATTCTCCGGTTTAGCGGACAGATGATCACGATTCTTCCCGGAGAATCGACCTGTTACCGCTGTATTTTCCACGAACCTCCTCCGGATGGTCTTGTTCCCTCCTGTCAGGAAGCGGGTGTTTTGGGGGGGCTGGCGGGGCTGATTGGCACGCTCCAGGCCACCGAAGCCCTCAAGTTCGTTCTTAAGGCGGGCAGGCTTTTGACAGATCAGCTTTTAACCTATGACGCGCTTAACCAGAGATTCAGGAAGATCAAATTAAAAAAGAATGACGACTGCCCCCTTTGCGGGAAAACTCCCTCAATCACCCAACTCACTGAAATTGAGCCGAAAGTATGTCCGGTCTGACAAAAATCAAAGGACTTAAATGCCGGGAATGCGGGAAGGAGTACCCCGCCAAAGCGATTCATGTCTGTGAATTCTGCTTCGGCCCGCTTGAGGTTGACTACAATTACGACTGGATCAAGAAATCATTCTCCCGGGAAAAGATCGCCGCCGGTCCGCAAAGCCTCTGGAGGTATATTGACCTCCTCCCTGTAGAGGGGCCCGCGTCAAGCGGACTTCATGCGGGGATGACGCCTCTGATCCATGCGAAAAATCTTGGCGCCCGCCTCGGCCTGGATAATCTCTATATTAAAAACGATACAGTGAATCACCCCACGCTCTCTTTTAAGGACAGGGTGGTAGCCGTTGCCCTGACGCGCGCCCGGGAGCTTGGTTTTGAAACCGTTGCCTGCGCATCCACCGGGAACCTTGCCAATTCGGTCTCCGCACATGCGGCGGCGGGAAAATTTCGAGGGTATGTTTTCATTCCATACGACCTGGAAGCGGGCAAAATTCTCGGCAACCTGGTTTACGCGCCAACCGTGGTGGCGATCAAAGGGACTTATGATGACGTCAACCGGCTTTGCAGCGAGATTGCCAGTGAATATCCCTGGGCGTTTGTGAATATCAATATTCGGCCCTATTACGCGGAAGGATCCAAAACGCTTGCTTTTGAAACCGTAGAACAGCTTGGCTGGCAGGTCCCCGACCAGGTGGTGGTCCCGATAGCATCCGGGTCGCTTCTGACCAAGATCCACAAAGGCCTCAAGGAATTTGAAAAAATGGGCGTCATCGGCGCCGTCCGGACAAAAATCAACGGAGCGCAGGCCGAAGGATGTTCGCCCGTCGCTACGGCCTTCAGGGAAAAGACCGATTTTATCAAGCCGGTCAAGCCGAAGACCATCGCCAAATCGCTTGCTATCGGAAACCCGGCAGACGGTTTTTACGCGCTCCGGACCGTGCATGAAACAGGCGGGCAGATGGAGATCGTCAACGACAAGGAAATCGTAGAAGGGATCAAACTTTTAGCGGAAACCGAAGGAGTCTTCGCTGAGACTGCGGGCGGGGTCACGATCGGAGTACTCTGCAAGCTGGTGAAACAGGGGGCGATTCGAAAAGGGGATGTGACCGTGGTTTATATTACCGGCAATGGCCTCAAAACCCAGGAAGCGGTTGCGGAATCGCTGGTTTCGCCGGTTGAGATTGAGCCTTCACTGTCGGCTTTTGAAAAAAAATTCAAACCGCAAAAATAAAAGAAGGGTAAGTAAATTCGATATGGCAGTTAAAATCAAAATCCCCACCCCTTTGAGAAAAGTCACCGGAGGCCAGGGTGAAGTCGAAGTTTCCGGAAAATCGGTCATTGAAGTCATCGAACTTCTGGACAAGGATTTTCCCGGAATCAAGGAACGAATCTGCGATGAGTCGGGAGAACTTCGGAGATTCGTCAACATTTACGTCAATCAGGAAGATATCCGTTTCATTAAAGGAAAAGATACCCCGTTGAAGGATGGAGATGAAGTCTCCATTAT
>DATNMI010000598.1:0-6876 GCA_035602375.1 Nitrospiria bacterium
TCTTTTCAAGACCTCAAAAGTGATCCGGGAGGGAGAAATAACCCCTCCATTTTTCATTAAAAGTAATTCTTGAGTGTGGCGTGAGAAGGGGGTCATTAAATGACGCGTGAGGACCACCTTTCTGAATGTAAAAATTCCGGCCAGAAGAACCAGCCAGTATTCCTTGCCGCTGTTTCCATGAATAATGTCTATCCGGCGATAGAAAACAGATAAAATAATTTTCAGGAGGGTCCATAAATAGAAGAGGGGAGAGGCCTTAATCCAGAGCCGAGAAGATTTTTCTAGGGTATCGGCGACGTGGCTTTTCCGGGGAGTGGCTACCCACACAGAATTTCCCTGTTCAGACAGTCCTTTGGCCAAAAGTGAAACGTAGGCTTCGGTACCACCCCATCCTTTTGTGGAAATGACCAGTAAGATTTTTATCGATTTCATCTGTTTCGTCGAAAATTTGTCATTGTTAAACCGAAGATATTGATAACATACCAATGATATCAATTCAATCTATATAAAACGGTTGAATCGTTGAAAAATTGAAGAATTGATAAACCCTTCAACGCTTCAACCATAAACTATCAACTGTTTCTAAATAAAGCTTGATTGAACCCCGGCTTTTTGATATATCTTCCTAAGATTAAATCAGGAACCTCAATTGCCAAAAGATTCAATAAATTCAGGGATTTCTCACACTTACGCAGTTGTTCTTGCCGGAGGCGTAGGGACACGGTTTTGGCCGATCAGCAGAGAGCTTTATCCCAAACAACTCCTTAAAATCGGAGGAGAGGTTTCCCTGATCCAACAGAGTATCGTTAGAATTCAAAGTCTTATACCGGCAGACCGGATTTCGATCGTTACAAACACCCGCCATTATGAAAGCATCCGCCAGGAATTGGGACTTCTGGGGGCGAGTAAAAGCGGTTTTAAAGAAGTTCACTTTGTTCTTGAGCCTGAGGGGAAAAATACCGCTCCCGCGATAGGCCTGGCGGCCTTACATCTCCGCAGGAAGGATCCGAAGGGGGTCATGGTTATATTGACTGCTGACCATGTGATTAAAGAAAAGGAAGAATTTCTGAAAAACATCAGAGAAGCGGTCGAGATCGCTGAATCTGGGCACCTCGTGACCTTTGGAATTGTGCCCACGCGGCCTGAAACAGGGTTCGGATATATCAAAATTTCAGAACAACCTTCCGCAAAGATAAAAAACGGTTATCGGGTGGAAAAGTTTGTGGAGAAACCGGATCTGGCTCTTGCGGAAGAATATCTCGCCAAGGGCGGTTACTATTGGAATGGCGGAATTTTCGCCTGGAGAGCCGACGTCATCTTAAGGGAGATTGAAGCCCACCTGCCTGATCTTTATAAGCACCTGCTTGTGATAGAAACGGCTTTGGGAACACCAGAAGAAAATGAGGTAATTAAATCAGTTTATGAACAGATTGAAGGAATTTCAATCGACTATGGCGTGCTTGAAAAATCCAAAATAGGGGTAATGCTCCCGGCAACGATGGGGTGGACCGATGTCGGAAGCTGGAGCGCGCTTGATGAAGTTCTTCCTAAAGACAAGAATAAAAACATTATTTCAGGCAACGTCATTGACATCAATAGCAAAAACTCGATTATTTATGCCGATAAAAGGCTTGTTGCAACCATCGGCCTGGAGGATATGGTCGTCGTTGATACTCCGGACGCCACCCTGGTTTGCCATAAAAGAAACGCTCAGGATGTCAAAAAGATAGTCGATGAGATAAAAAAAGGTAAATCCGAGGAGCATCTTGTCCACACCACCGTTTACCGGCCATGGGGCTCCTATACCGTTCTTGAAAAAAATGAGAGATACAAGATTAAACGGCTTTTAATTAATCCGGGCGGAAAATTGAGCCTTCAGATGCATCGCCACAGGACTGAACATTGGGTGGTCGTTTCGGGCACAGCAAAGGTGACCTGCGGAGAAAAGGTCTACGAGATCCATACCAATGAGAGCACCTATATTCCGATGTCTACGCTCCATCGCCTCGAAAATCCAGGAAAAGTTCCTCTTCAGATCATTGAAGTGCAGAATGGCGAATATCTCGGAGAGGACGATATTGTCAGGATAGAAGACGTTTATGGCAGGAAAAATGAACCCTGAGAGTTTAAACCGCGCTATTTTCAGAGAGTATGATGTCCGCGGTACCGTAGGAACCGATTTGACGGAAGAGGTTGCGCTTCATCTTGGGCGAGCCATCGGGACAGTCATCAGGAACAACAAGATAGACAGGATGGCCCTCGGTCGGGATGTCCGGACCAGTTCAGACCGGCTTCATGGCGCCATGCTTGAAGGTCTCCTCTCCACGGGGGTTCATGTCGTCGATGTCGGCGTTTGTCCGACGCCGCTCCTCTATTTTTCTCTGTTTCATCTGAATCTCCAGGGCGGCGTGATGATTACGGGAAGTCACAATCCGGCGGAATTCAACGGTTTCAAGATTTGCGTCGGCAGGGATACCATTCATGGCCCGGAGATACAGAAGCTCTATGAAAGAATCATCGCCCATGATTATGTCGAAGGGGTTGGTGCTGTCTCCCGGGAAGAGATTATTCCGGCCTATCTTGACTATATTGTTTCCAGGTTTCCTGGTCTTAAAGTTAGTAATCGACTTAAAATAGCAATAGATTGTGGAAACGGAACGGCCGGCCTGGTCGTTCCCGAGTTATTGAAAAGGTTTGGTTTTAACCCCGTTGAACTATATTGCGAAATCGACGGAAATTTTCCGAACCATCATCCGGATCCGACTGTGGAAAAGAACCTCGTCGATCTGATTGAGAAGGTGAGGTCAGAAACTGCGGACCTGGGCATTGCTTTTGACGGCGATTCGGACCGGATCGGGGTGATTAACGATAAAGGCGAAATTCTTTGGGGGGACAAACTTCTTGTTCTCTTTTCAAGAGATATTCTCAGGCATCATCCCGGCGCAACAATCATCTCCGAAGTCAAATCCAGCCATCTCCTTTACGAAGATATCAGACAAAAGGGAGGAAATCCGGTCATGTGGAAGGCCGGTCATTCGCTCATCAAGGCGAAGATGAAGGAAACAAAGGCCGAGCTGGGCGGTGAAATGAGCGGCCATATCTTTTTTGCCGACCGTTATTTTGGTTATGACGATGCGATTTACGCTGCCTGCCGGCTTATTGAAATCGTATTGTCCGGGCAAACTCCCCTGTCGGGGCTTCTGGCCGATCTCCCTGTGACCTATTCTACTCCGGAAATCCGGATTGATTGCCCTGATGATGAAAAATTTCAATTGGTTGAAAAACTCAAGGGGAAACTGGCGTCCCTTTATCAAATCAACGACGTAGACGGCGTCAGGGTGACTTTTAACGGGGGATGGGGGCTCGTCAGGGCTTCCAATACCCAGGCGATCCTTGTGTTAAGGTATGAAGCCGAGACCGCTGAAAAAATGAATTTGATCAAGTCGGTCATTGAAAAGGCGTTAATTGAATTAAAGCCCGACCTCTCGTTTGCCTAGGAACATCTGATTAATCGCGGCTTCGGAAAATCCGGAGAATTTCGCCAACAGGAAGGAAAGTCCCATCAGCAGACAAGAATCCTCGAAGAACGTTGTCAATAACTACCAGAGGCTGAATGACGAATATCACAAAATGATCGTTCGCCAGCCTTTTTTTATCAATTGTTACGCCCTTTATGACAAGTTGCTTGACAGGTTTCTGAAGGGAAGAAAATTTGAAAACATTCTCGATGTCGGCTGCGGTGGAGGCGTCCAGACCGTGGTGCTGGCCCAACATGCCGGAAAGGTGACCGGAGTCGACATTTCTGGGGATCTCATAGAGATCGCGAGAAAGAGATGCGCGCATCAGAACAATGTGGAGTTTTTGCTGGAAGACGCCTGCAAGTTGCCGTTCCCGGATAATACGTTTGACGGTGTCGTCTCTTATGGGGATGTCTTAAGCCATATCATAGAAGATTATGAAAAAGCGCTTTCTGAAATGGCCAGAGTCGTCCGCCCCGGAGGGTGGATTACCTTTGAGGTGGACAATAAATGGAATCTGGGCATGCTTTACGTTCCCGGGGAATTCAGGCAAGCTCTGAGAATCAGGGGAAAAGGCCATTCCACGCGACAGTGGCAGGGAATGTATTTCAAAACTTTTACACCAGCGGAACTTAAAGGTTTACTAGAGAAGTATCAGCTTGAAATTCTGGAGTGGCATGGACATAACATGTTTTCTTCCATCATGCCGGACCGGTACCTCCTGGAAGAAAAAAGGACTCTTTTAGGGTCTATCGCTATCGGTCTGGGAAAGCTGGACCTCCTCCTGTCGGGGCTCTTCCCTTTTAACCGTTTTGGCTTTAACCATATGCTGATCGTCAGAAAGAAATAAGGAGGAAATAGCAGGAACATGTCCGAGATTACCGAGCAACAGCTTGAAAAACTTGAAGAGACGATCCACGACCTGGAAGAAGAGCGGAAAGAACATAACCGGGATGAGAAAAAATATAACTGGATAAAATATGTCGCTCTGACCACGGCCCTGATTGCGGTCTTGACTGCGATCGCGACCCTTCAATCCAATCTCCGGACCAATCAGGCCCTTCTTGCCAAAAACTCCTCTATCCTTTCCCAGGCGAAAGCGTCTGATCAATGGGCCTATTACCAGGCCAAAGGAATTAAGGGAATTGTTTATGAGACCCAGCTTGAGTTATTAGAAGCATCAGGAAAAAGAAATCCGTTAATCGGGGATTTTCGGGAAAAGGTAAAAAAATATAAAGAGGAACAGTCGGAAATAAAAAAACATGCGGAAGAGCTGGAAAGGCAGGCAGAGGAAAACAGCAAACTTTCAGCCGAAGACATGGAACACCATCATGGTTTCGCACTGGCGGAAGTCCTCTTTCAGGTGGCCATCGCCCTTTCTTCCGTCGCGGCAATGACGCGGCGCAAGGAACTCTGGTTTTTAGGTCTTGGACTGTCTGTGTTAGCGCTTCTCTTCTTCGCGGACGGTTTTTTCCTTTTTTTCTAAATTCTTAAGTGAGTCACTTTCAAACAATGGAAATGGGTGAATCAGAATGAAAAAAGTCGGCAGGGCGCTTATAAGCGTTTCAGACAAGACCGGCCTCGAAGAGCTGGCCAGGTTTCTCTCCGAGGCCGGAGCGGAAATCCTGTCCACCGGCGGAACGGCCAAATACCTCAGAGACAAGGGCATTCCTGTTAAAGACATTTCCGAATTTACAGGGTTTCCGGAGATTCTTGACGGAAGGGTTAAAACGCTTCATCCCAAAGTTCATGGAGGCCTTCTTGGAAGAAGGGATCTACCGGACCACCTGGAGCAGATGAAAAAGAACGGTATCGTTCCGATTGATATGGTTGTTGTGAATCTCTATCCATTTGAGGCCACAGTTTCCAACCCGGGTGTTTCTTTTGACGAGGCCATTGAAAACATCGATATTGGCGGACCGGCAATGATCCGCTCAGCGGCGAAAAACTTTCAGGATGTGGCGGTCGTCGTGGATCCGGGCGACTATTCGAAACTGATCCGGGAGATGAAAGATAATGAAGTCCGGCTCTCCCGTGAAACGTTGTATGAGCTTGCCAGAAAAGTCTTTCTTCATACGTCGCGTTATGATGGCATGATCGCCGGGTTCCTTGAGCGAAGAGCGGAAAACATAGACAAAAAAGAAGAGGAATTTCCCGTGGTCTTAAATCTTCGATATGAGAAAGTTCAAACGCTCCGTTACGGGGAGAACCCCCATCAGAAGGGGGCCTTCTATAGAGATCCTTCATCTTCCGAAGTTTCAGTGGCAAAAGGGGCGCTTCTTCACGGCAAGGAGATGTCCTACAATAATTTTCTTGACGCCAATTCCGCCTTTGAGCTTGCAAAGGAATTCAAGGAGACCGCCGCTGTTATCGTAAAACATAATAATCCCTGCGGCGTTTCTGTGGACCGATCTCTTGCCGAGGCCTATCGGAAGGCGAGGGCAACAGACCCGGTTTCCGCCTTCGGAGGGGTATTGGCATTTAATTGCCCCGTTGATCTCGAAACCGCAAGAGAAATCACCACCACTTTTGTTGAAGTCGTCGTCGCCCCATTCTTTCAGGAAGACGCGCTCGCGGAGTTGAAGAGAAAACGGGACATCCGGTTGTTGACTACGGGGCCGCTGGCCGGGGACCCGGCCGAGAAAATGGAATTCAAGAAGATCACGGGAGGCTTGTTGTATCAGGAACGCGATCTCGGGCTCATTCCTGATGTGCATGCGTTAAAGGTGGCCACCCGGAGAGCGCCGACGAAAGAAGAGTACGCCGCGATGGCGTTCGCATGGACGGTCTGCAAGCATGTGAAATCAAATGCCATTATATTTGCAGGGGATGGCGAAACGATCGGGATCGGCGCAGGCCAGATGAGCCGGGTTGATTCTGTCCAGCTCGCGACCCGGAAAGCCCGGAAGTCTCTCAAAAACGCTGTCATGGCCTCCGTTGCCTTTTTCCCTTTCAGAGATGGTCTGGATGCTGCGCATGAGGCGGGGATAACAGCGGTCATACAACCGGGTGGATCGATTAAGGATTCTGAGGTGATTCAGGCGGCGGATGAGCACGGGATGGCGATGGTTTTCACGGGCATGCGGCACTTCCGCCATTAAACAGCTGTCCGCTGATAATAGCTCATCTACTGCGTTCTCGTTCCTCAGTCTCGCCAGCGTACCTGTCCAGTACGCTTCCCTGGCCTTCGGAACTGCGGCCTTGTATATGAACTATTCTCAACGTCCAATTTAGAACATGTTTAAAGAAAATTTGGGATCAAAATGAAAATATTGGTGATTGGCAGTGGCGGGAGGGAGCATGCGCTTGTCTGGAAACTCTCTCAATCGCCGCTTGCAAAAAAACTCTACGCGATTCC
>DATNMI010000599.1:0-15345 GCA_035602375.1 Nitrospiria bacterium
CGAAGGAAACGGGTCGTCGAGCCAGATCCTAAGGGGGATGTTCCCCGCCTCTTTCTTTCGGAGGGGGTGTAGAAATGTTAAAAGTAAAACACATCATGTCCAAGAATCTGATGAAGGTTGAGGGGACCTTGACCATTCGTAAAGCAGTGGATATCATGCTGGAGAAAAACATTGGAAGTTTGATCGTCTGCAATGACGGAGATATTATCGGGATTCTGGAAGAGCGGGACATTATCAAGAAGGTTCTCGGACGGGACCTGAATATCTATGTGACCAGGGTCAGCGAGGTTATGTCCGTTCCTCTCCTGATTGACTCTGAAGAGACCGATGATGACGCAAGCGAAATGATGAATCAGAACAAGGTGAGACATCTGGCTGTTTCGGAAGATTCAAGAATTATCGGGATTATTTCAGTGGCCGATATAGCAAGACCCATATACGGCGGAAAGTTTTTGTGGTCTTAGAGGCGGGAACAATAACAGACTGTTATTGTTCCACCGGGAAAAGAGCTCCCTGGCATTGTCAAACCCTCCGACTGCGACCAGGTTACCACGCTCTTTTCCCGTTTTTTTGTTCCCTAAGTTGCGTTTGACAACACCTCTGAGGTAACATAAGAACCTTTCATGAAAGGTTTCTTATGGATCCGCAGTCATTTCTAGATGGCTTAACCCCTATTGGCCGTCGCCTGATCGACATTGCCAATACGCTTTCAGAGCAGTACCCCCGTTTTATACCCGCCAGAGACATCTTGAAAGAATTTGCCTTTCAACAATTGAATTTTAACGATTCCCGGTTTGAGATGGCGTGCGAAAACCTCGACGAGGGGGTGAGCCCGATCGAATCCTGTCCGCCTGAGAGCCTGGAATATATTTACCGTACGCTTCTCTCTCTCGGACAGACCTGGAAAATGCGGTACCCCTTTTTCGACCTTTATGGTCCGGTGGGAGATATTCATGATGACGAACCATCGGGTCCCGGAGGCGTGGAGGTCCGCCTTTCAAAGTTTTCAAATATTATTTTCCCCGCCGGGGCCCCGCCCCTCCTTCCTGTTTCTCTTCTCAATGGAATTCATATCCCTGGCCGAGGGTATCTTCCGCCCCATCAAATAGACGAGCTCTGGATGGCTTTTGAAGAAATCCGGCAAAACCCTGGCGTAAAACTGGAAGACCTGATGGAAATCATTCCAGGACCCGATTTTGCCTCAGGATCTGTTGCCGGCAGTCCCGATATGATCCACGATCTCTATGAGGCGGGAACCGGGAGTTTGATGCTTCGGGCAACGATTGAAACACTTATCGAAGGTCCAAGGACAAAACTCGCCATTCGGTCGATGCCGCCGCGCGTTCTGGTAAAAGATATCATGGAACAGATCAGGGAAATTATTCAAAAAGGACTCATTGTTTATGAATTAAAGGACAGAACAGAAGGAAACCGGATAGAAATACTTCTGGACGTGCCACGCAGGTGGACGGTTAACGATTTGAAAAATATTTTGTTCAAGGAAACCGATCTTGAAAAAGAAACAGAGTTTTTCATTCCGACGCCTTCAGAGAAGCCTGGATCAGGGTTCATTCACAGTATAAGATGGGCCGTTGAAAAATGTTCCTCAGCCTGGGAATTTAAGGGAGGGGCTTCCTCTAAAAAGACGACCCCCTTCCTCCGGGACATTTTGAAATATGGAGGATATAAGAGCCCGCTCTACGACTTGTCGGATGATCGACGGACCCGTCTGCTTGATTTTTAGGAAATAAAAAAGCTCCATTTTATTCTCGTCAGCTTCAAAATCCCCATTCCAAATTTTCAGATGGAAAATACTCTAAAAATATGTTAATTTACCATTCCCTAATGTAACTTCATTATCAGTCCATTCAATATTCTCAAGGGAGGGATCAGACAATGTCAATTAAACGTAAAGCTTCTGCCGAGTGGAATGGTTCTCTCAAAGAAGGAAAAGGTACGATTTCCACAGACAGTGGAACGCTCAAAAAAACCCAATATTCTTTTGGCACCAGGTTTGAAAATGGCGTCGGAACAAATCCCGAAGAACTCATCGCTGCGGCGCACGCAGGATGTTTCTCGATGGCCCTTTCCGGCCAGTTGGGAAATCAGGGGATGACAGCCGACAATATCGCCACAACTGCCACATTGTCGCTCGAAAAACTGGAAGCGGGGTTTACCGTGACAGCCATTCATCTGGACGTCACCGCGAAAATTCCCGGCGGCGACAAGGCCAAATTCGAAACGGCGGCTGAAAACGCGAAAAAAGGATGCCCGATTTCCCGCCTTCTAAGTTCCGCGAAAATCACAATGGATGCAAAAATGGCCTGATTGAACTGAAACCCGGCTGGTGGACTGCCAGTCGGGTGTCTTTCTTCTTCTCATCAGCTCATTTCTCTCTGTTCAGTTCATTTCGAATTTATTATAATACCCCCATGCCGTTGAAAATCAAAGAAACCGCCGCCCTCGATGTTACCCTCGTGCGGGAACTCTACCAGTTTGCCCCATGGGCAAAGGACCGCAATCTGAAAGAGATCAAAAAAGCGCTTGAAAATTCCACCCTGGTTTTCAGCGTTTGGGACAGAGATCTCCTGGTGGGATTCGCCAGGGTGCTATCCGACAAGGTCTTTCGGGCCACGATCTGGGACGTGATTGTCCATCCGGATTACCAGAAGCAGGGGGTAGGATCGATGGTTCTTGAAAAAATTCTCTCTCATCCGGCGCTCAAATCGGTTGACCGCTTCTGGTTGAACACAAAACATCCGTCATTTTATGAAAAGTTCGGTTTTACGAAAAGCTCTGAAGGGATGGTTCTGCAAAGAAAACTGGAAGGGACACAAAAGGACGAAACTTCGCCTGACCTAATTTAGTTCAGGCGAAGAGGGCTGCTTTTCCAGCTGATACTTTAACAGCCTGTATCTAAATGACCTGAAGTTTAAATGGAGAATTCGGGCCGCTTCTGTCTTTACCCCGCCGCTCATTTCCAGAGCTTTCAGAAGAAGGTCTTTTTCAATTCCGGCGATATACGCTTCGAGATCAAACCCTTCCGGAGGAATCTCCTGAACCATGCTACCGTTACGCGAGGGTACGGGGCGAATGCAGGATAACACCTCCTTCCGGCTGATTGTGGCGTTCTCGGAGAGGGAGATAATACGTTCCATCACGTTCTCGAGTTCCCGGATATTCCCTTTCCACTCCTGATCAAGAAGGAGGTCCAATCCGTCTTTTTCAATCCCTTCGATATTTTTTCGAAGGAGCTGGTTGAACTTCTCAATGAAATAGTTCACGAGCAGCGGAATATCCGATTTTCTTTCCCGCAAAGGCGGAATATAAAAGGAGATCACATCGAGGCGGTAATAGAGATCCTCCCTGAAACTGCCATCCGAGGCCGCTTTCCGCAAATCCTTATTGGTCGCCGCAATGATCCGGACATCGACTTTAATGTCTTTCAACCCCCCAACCCTCCGAAACTCCCGTTCCTGCAACACCCGCAGAAGCTTTACCTGAATCGCAGGGGCTATATCGCCAATTTCATCCAGAAAGAGTGTCCCGCCATCGGCAACCTCAAACAGACCTTCTTTATTCGAAATGGCTCCGGTAAAAGATCCTTTCATATGTCCGAACAGTTCGCTTTCCAGCAGATTTTCCGGAAGAGCGCTGCAATTGATGGTCACAAAGGGCATCTCCCTCCGGGAGGATTGCTCATGAATGGCCCTGGCAATCAACTCTTTTCCGGTGCCGCTCTCTCCGGTCACCAGGATATTGCTCGCGGTATCAGCCACCTTTCCGACCATTCCAAGAATATTGAGTAAAGATTCGCTCTTTCCGATAATCTGCCTGGAGCTCAACGCCTTTAATTCCTGCCGAAGCTTGCTGTTTTCTTTCCGGAGGTGCTGTTTCTCGAGGGCGTTCTTGATGATGATTTTGACTTCATCCACCTTGAACGGTTTGATGAGGTAGTTATAAGCGCCTTCTTTCATCGCCTCAATCGCTGTTTCCGTGGACGCAAACGCAGTCACCATGATGACCACCGTCTCCGGGGAGACCTTTTTGACCGCCTTTAAGACCTCGATCCCGCTCATCTTTGGCATCCGGATATCGGATATGACCAGGTCAAAGATATCTTCTTCGAGAAGCTGAACAGCTTTCTCGCCGTCAGACGCGACCGATACCGAGTAACCTTCCTTCGAGAGGACAATCTCCAGAAACTCCCTCATGCTCTTTTCGTCATCTATGACCAGTATTTTACCCGACAAAAAACGCCCTCCCATTCGTTAGACCGGATACGCTATTTCCCTGCTCCATCGGAAAGACAATCTCAAATCTGGTGCCGCTGGCAGGGCTGCTTTCCACTTTTATCTGGCCGCCATGCTCCGATACAATCCTGTGGACAATGGCAAGACCGAGCCCGGTCCCCTGCTCCTTGGTGGAGAAAAAGGGATTAAATATTTTATCGAGCGCTGACGGGTCAATCCCCGGACCGTTATCCTCAAAGAAGATATGACACGCTTCCGCTCCCGGCCCGGTTCGGACGGAGGACCCCTTGATCGTCAACCTGCCTCCGACCGGCATTGCTTCATGGGCGTTCTTCGCCAGATTAAGAAAAACCTGCCTCATCAGCGACGGGTCTATCCAGACCGTTAATTCCGGATCGATTTCAAGCAAAATCCGGAATTTCCCCTCGCGATCTACCGAATGATTGAAAAAGAGCCGTTCTTCCTCGAGAAAAGAATTCAATCGAACCGGAGATTTCTGGGGCGCCCGGGGCCGGCTGTATTCCAGGAAACTGGTGACCAGAAGGTTCAGGCGTTCGGTTTCATTCAACGCAATCTGCAAGAGGCGGCCCTGCTGGCCTGAAAGCTGAAGTTCCTGATTGAGAATCTGCATCGAACCGCTGAGAGAGGCCAGCGGGTTCCGGATTTCATGCGCAATCCCCGCGGCCATTTCTCCAAGATGGGCCAACCGCTCTTTGAGCTTTACGGACCCCTCCAGTTCCCTGATTTTGGTCAGGTCCTGGAAGGTGGCCACTGTTCCCTTTATCCTGCCCTCGTCGTCCCTGAGAGGGGAAAGGGTCATTCCTATAAGAATCGATTGGCCGTTTTTTCTCCTGCTTTCCCTGTCAATTCTCAAATTTATTCCTGATTCCTTTAACGGATCCAAAACCACCGGGGACTCTTCCCAGCCAAAATATTTCCACCATTTGTTGCCGTAGACCTCGCCGTAAGAATATCCCGTAATGGCTTCTGCCGCCGCATTAAAGGAAAGCACATCGTCTCCAAGGCCTGCGGTTAAAAGTCCGCTCCCCATGCTCCGAACCACATTTTCATGAAATGCCTTGAAGGCCTCCAGCCCGCGCCCGGTCTCTTCAAGCGACTTTCTCGTTCTGTTCAGTTTCTCCGCCAGAGCGCCGCTGGCCATGGCAATTGTAAAAAAAACAACCAGATAGAGAAAAAAGGAATAATAGACCTGCTTTTCAGAAATATCGGGAGGGGCAAAATTCCCGAACCATCCCCACCGGTAGAATTCCAGGTCGACCAGGGCGCCATAACAGATAAACGCCAGGGAGGCTACCCCTACCCCCCCTTTTCGGTTCAGAAGAAGAGAGCCTGAAATAATGGAGATGACATATAAAAAAGTAAACGGGCTTTCCAATGATCCGGTATAAAGGACCAGGACCGATTCAATTAGAATATCCAGAGCAAGCTGGACGACAGCGAAAACGACAAACCGGTTCAGAAATTTTAAAACAACGAAATAACAGACCGTGAGAAGATAAATGGCTCCAAGGATGAGAACCGGAATCGACAGGAGGGACACTTTTCTTGCAATCCCGATCTGAAAAATCAGCGAGGTTCCCAGAAGGAGGGTCATTAAGGAAACCCTGAAAACCGTCAACCACTCTAATTTTTTCTTGAGATCCCTTTCATTTTCCGCCCGCAACAAATGCCCCATATTTTCCAGCCTGGATGGGCCTTTGAGAAAATCGCGTTATCCGACGATGGATGCCATCTTGAAAATCGGAAGATACATGGCAATCACGATAAAGCCGATGGAAATACCGAGAAACACCATCAGCAGCGGTTCCATCATAGAGGTCAGGGTGGTCACCGCCGCGTCGACTTCGTCGTCATAAAAATCGGCAATTTTTTCCAGCATGGCATCGAGTGCGCCGGTGGCTTCACCTACCCCGATCATCTGGACGACCATGGGGGGGAAAACGTTCGTCTTTTTTAAAGGCTCCGCGATGGTTTTCCCTTCGCTGATACTCTGCCTGACAACAATTAAGGCATTTTCCACCACTTTGTTCCCTGCAGTTTTCGCAACAATTCCAAGCGCATCAAGAATAGGCACACCGGAACTGATTAAAGTACCCATGGTACGGGTAAACCCGGCCACGGCAGCCTTCCGTATCAGGTCCCCCATTACGGGAACCTTCAAAAGGAGCGTATCAATGAGGAGTCTCCCTTTTGGAGTGGCATAGAATTTTTTGATCCCGATAAAGCCCCCCACTGCGGCGCCCACAATCAGGATGATATATTTTTGCATAAAATCACTCGCCGCAATCACGATGACCGTCGGAAGGGGGAGGGTGCCGCCAAAATCTGTAAACATTTTGGCAAAGGTCGGAATCACAAAGACCATCAAAACACCGATCACCAGAACCGCGATACTGACGATAATCGCGGGATAGACCATCGCCGACTTGATCTGGGCTTTCAGTTTTTGGGACTTTTCCATATGTTTGGCAAGCCGGACGAGGATCGTATCCAGAATGCCCCCGGCCTCTCCCGCAGCCACCATGTTGCAATAAAGATCGTCAAACACTTTGGGGTGCTTCTTCAGCGACTCGGCGTAGGTGCCCCCCCCTTCAACATCCTGCCTGACTGTGAGAAGCGTCTTCCGGAGGGTCGGGTTATCCGCCTGGGTTGAAAGAATTTCCAGACATTGAACAAGAGGAAGGCCTGCGTCAATCATGGTGGAAAACTGGCGGGTAAAGATCACGATGTCCTTCGTGGTCACCTTTTTGGCGCCGAACGATATCCCGCTTGATTTGGGATTTACCGTCGTCACCATGATGCTCTGTTTCCGAAGGATATTGATCACCTCATCCTTGTTGGCAGCGGTGATCTCCCCCTTTTGTATCGCCCCCTGCTTGGATCTTCCCTGCCAGACAAATGTCGCCATTTTTTTCCTTTTACAAAGACTCCATACGCCCGCAATCCCCACCTGTGAAGGCGGGGATTGCGGGTGCTACATGGATTTAATGAACTGCCTTTTGCGCCGCAGGGGTAGCGCCATTAGGCGCCATCATCCCGCCCCGGCTGAACATCGACGCCAGCTCCTCTGGAACGCTTGAACGCTGCAGAGCGGTCTCCTTGCTGATATGCTTTTTAACCACAAGCTCATAGAGCGACTGGTTCATGGTCTGCATCCCGTATTTCCCCTGCCCGGTCTGCATGGTCGAATAGAGCTGATGAACCTTGTCTTCCCGGATCAGGTTCCGGATCGCCGCGTTTGGAACCATGATTTCCAGTCCAAGGCATCTTCCGCCTCCGTTCTTTTCGATCAACTGCTGGGAAATCACCCCTTCAAGCGTAAAAGAAAGCTGGGCGCGAACCTGGGGCTGCTGCGCAGGGGGAAAAACGTCGATGATCCGGTTCATCGTCTGCGCGCAGGAGTTGGTATGCAAGGTTCCAAACGTCAGATGGCCTGTCTCGGCGATTGTCAGCGCCGCTTCAATCGTTTCAAGGTCCCTCATCTCACCTACCAGAACAATGTCCGGGTCCTGCCGGAGAATGTATTTCAGGGCGCTCTTAAACGATTTCGTATCGGCCTTGACCTCTCTCTGGTTTACAATGCATTTCTTATGGGCATGAATATATTCAATGGGATCTTCAATCGTCATAATGTGGCCCTGGTGCTGACTGTTCAGGGCATCGATCATGGCGGCCAGGGTGGTCGTTTTTCCGCTCCCGGTCTGTCCTGTCACAAGGATCAATCCCCGTGGCCGCTGACAAAGGTCAGAAATCACCTTGGGCAATCCCAGTTCCTCAATAGATTTAATCTTGAACGGGATCACCCGGATCGCGGACCCCACACACCCTCTCTGTATAAAAACATTGACCCTGAAACGAGCCAGACCTTGAATCCCGAACGAAAAATCAAGTTCATTTTCCTCCTCAAACTGGTGTTTCTGGTTATCGGTCAGGATGCTGTACATCAGCGTCTTGGTATCCTGCGCGGTCAGAGGGGGATGATTCAAAGGCACCAGGTTTCCGTCAACCCGTACGCAAGGAGCGATTCCTGTCGTGATATGGAGGTCAGACCCTTTCTTCTCAAGCATTAATTGCAATAACTGTTGTAAATTAGCCATCAAAAATTCCTTTCCCGTTTACCCAGCGATTAACCTCTGCTTCTCTATCAGACCACTCATTCTGTCCCGCTTAATCAGTGAGCGTTCCTTCCGACACCTCCTCAACTGTGCTTAACCCGGCCATAATCTTTTCAAGACCACTTCTTCTGAGGGTTTTCATCCCAAGCGCGACGGCCTTCTTTTTGATCTCATCGGAGTTCGCGCCGGTTAGAATCATGTTCCGGAGATCCTCTCCAATCGGCATCACTTCATACAATCCGACCCGGCCCTTATAGCCGTTATTGCTGCAGGCGGTACACCCTTTTCCCTTGTAACAGACCGTCTTCTCCGCTTCCTCCTTTGACATTCCAAGCCTGATCAGAGTCTCTACGGGAATTGGTTCCACTGCTTTGCATTTCTGGCAGACCTTCCGCACCAGACGCTGGGCCAAGACTAAAAGCAATGACGAGGCGACCATGAAAGGTTCGATCCCCATGTTGAGCAGCCGGTTGATGGTCCCCGGCGCGTCGTTGGTATGAAGGGTGCTGAGCACAAGATGGCCTGTCAGGGCCGCCTTGACCGCAATTTCGCAGGTTTCAAAGTCCCGGATTTCCCCCACCATCACGACATCAGGGTCCTGGCGGAGAAAGGAACGGAGGGCTGCGGGAAAGTTCAAGCCGATATCCTCCTTCATCTGAACCTGGTTAATACCGTCGAGATTGTATTCGACCGGGTCTTCCGCCGTCATAATGTTGATATCAATCGTATTGATAAAATTCATGGCGGAATAGAGCGTTGTTGTCTTCCCGCTTCCGGTAGGACCTGTCACAAGGACCATTCCCCAGGGGCTCGAAATTGCCTTCATAAAACTTTCCATGGACTCTTTTTCGAACCCCAGTTTGGTAAGGTCGGCGTTCAGGTTCGCTTTGTCCAGGATTCTCATCACGATCTTTTCACCGAAGAGGCAGGGGAGGACCGAAACACGGAGATCGACCTCCTTTTCAGGCAGTTTCAGCTTGATTCTGCCGTCCTGTGGGAGACGCCGTTCGGAGATGTCGAGCTGTGACATGATCTTGATCCGTGAGCTCATGGCGTTTTTCATTTTGAGCGGCAGCTCAAGGTATTCCGAAAGAGATCCGTCAAGCCTATAACGAACCCTGAATCTCTTTTCATAACATTCAATATGAATATCAGACACCCCTCTTTTAATCGCTTCCGCGAGGATATTGTTGACAAGCTTGACGACAGGGGCGTCAACTGCCCCTTTGAGCGCATTT
Organism: Nitrospiria bacterium; assembly: GCA_035602375.1. Taxonomy (GTDB): domain Bacteria; phylum Nitrospirota; class Nitrospiria; order JACQBW01; family JACQBW01; genus DATNMI01. The sequence continues at coordinate 9,628 of DATNMI010000599.1, forward strand.
TCGTCTACATCTTCATCATCACCCGTCTCTATGACATCTACATTGTCATCTTCGATGTCCTGCAACATCGTCTGGATCTGCTGGGAAGAGTTGTAATACTTCGTCAGAGCGGCCAGAATCGAGCTCTCCGAGGCAAGAACGGGAGAGACGCTGTAGCTGGTCATAAACTTGACATCATCAAACGCGTGCACGTTCGACGGATCCATGGTCGCGACATACACGAGATTAGCGTTCCGTTTAATCGGAACAATCTTGTGTTTCTGTGCCAGCTCGGCGGGAACGACTTTAATGACATTCTGATCGATTTCGGTTTTGCTTAAATCAATGTAGGGAATCCGCAATTGCTGGCTCATGAATTGGAGAAATTTTATCTCTTCCATTGCCCCTGTTTTAATCAAAATAGTGCCAAAATTGCCCCCGTCTCTTTTAAACTGGGCAAGCGCTTTCTGATATTGTTCTTCGGTGATTAACTTGGATTGAATAAGCAATTTTCCGAGTTTTTCAGGACCCAAAGTCTATTTCTCCAAATATAGTTATCGCCATCGAAAAAACTAAGAAATGAGGAACCACTTTGAAGTGTATCCGCCAACCTTTTTTTTGTCAAACCGGGTTGTTTGCGCGTTTTAAAGAAGAAAAACGGGGGAAATTAATCGTAGAAAAACCGGAGGAAGAGATTGTATTTGTTAAGGAATATCAATGGCTTGCGCCATTACTGCCAGGGGAGGCATTTTGCCGGTCCAGATCTCGAAAGCCAGGGCTCCCTGACAGAGCAGCATTGAGGAACCGTTTAAGACCTGACACCCCGTTTTTTTTGCCTCTTTTAGAAAGCGGGTCTCGGCCGGATTGTAAATCAGATCATAGACTTTCATGCCCGGCCGGATATATCCCGACGGGAGAGGAGAGGGATCTTTGGGATTAAGACCTAAAGAGGTCGTATTAATCAGAAGATCGGCCTGAGCAATGGCATCGCGCGTATCATTCCCATAAAGAGGAAGCGAAAATATCTCAGGCCGCCTGAATAGTCTGGCGAGGTGATCCGAGAGATTCCGTCCTTTCGATAGCGTCCTGTTTAAAATTCCAATTGAAACGGCCTTCTCCATGCAGAGTGAGACCGCAATCGCTTTCGAGGAACCTCCCGCGCCAATAATAACGATTTTTTTCCCCGCTAGCCTGATTTTCCATGCCTTTTGAACAGAACGGATAAACCCTTTTCCATCGGTATTAAAACCGGTTAGTTTATTATCCTTTATTAAAACGGTGTTGACTGCGCCGATTATTCGGGCATCGGGAGCAACAACATCGAGTAAAGGAATGATTTTCTCTTTAAAAGGTACCGTGACATTAAATCCTGAAAAGCCTAATGTTTTCAAAGCGTTTACAGCAGACTCCAATTTCCGCGGCTCGATATCGAAGGGAAGATAGGCAAAATCAAGTTTCAGCGCCTCAAAAGCCGCCTGATGCATTTGGGGTGATTTCGAATGAGAAATCGGGTGGCCAAGAATGGCCACGCAACGGGTTTTTCCTGTCATGAAGCAAGACTTTCAATATACTGAAGGAATCCCCTCGCGGTCGAATGAACCATTCGAACAGGGACCTTTAAACTCTCTTCCAGCGCGATAAAAGGGGTGTCATCGAGAAAGAGTTGATCGTCATTGAGCGCGACCGATGGAACCAGGAGAAGATCTCCCAGATCTTTCCCCTTTAATTGAGAGAGAATATCCGCCCCGGAAAGAAGACCCGTCATCGTCACCGAGTGGCCCAGAAAATCATTGATCACAGGAAATATCTGAAATTTTAACCCATTCACCCGAATCGTTTCCAGGGCGTCGCGAAGGAAAGGATAAAATGAAACCCCCGTCACCAGACTGACCGTCATAGGGGTTTTGACCTTGTCAGGAAGCGATCTGGAATAAAGCTCCAGGTCGCTTAGAAAAGCCGGCACCATTCCCACCCCATTTTCAAGCTGAGGAAAATCATAATAATACTCAATCGGCGGAAGAGGCCGCCCGCCTATAATAAACATTTCATCCGCCGGAAATACAAAAGGATAATCGAGCGTCTTCTTAAACCCCTCCTGTTTCCTCTGAAGCAGATCGATGATCCTCCCCGCGTGATCCCGGTCTACCGGCTGAAGCACTGGAAGGTTTTCCCGGTGCCGGGTCAGTCCGACCGGAACAATCGCGAGCGACATGACCTTCGGATAGAACGCGACAAGGTCGTCAATCGTTTTTTCAAGAACCTCTCCGTCGTTCATGCCTGGAACCAGCACCACCTGGGTATGAAGGCGAATTCCATGATCGACCATCTCCCGTATACTGTCGAGAACTGGAGAGGCTTTTTCATTTTGCAGGGCCAACTTTCTGACTTCAGGATCGGTGACATGAACAGAAATATATAGCGGAGACAACTGCTGGTCAAAAATTCGGGCCTTATCCCTCCCGGAAAGATTGGTCAGGGTAATATAATTTCCATAAAGGAATGAAAACCGGTAGTCCTCATCGCGGATATAGAGCGATTTCCGGTACCCGCCCGGCATCTGATCCACGAAACAGAATTCGCATTCATTCGGACATTGACGAATTCGAAGCGGGGGAAACTCAAGACCCAGCTCCTCGTCGTAATCTTTCTCGATTTCAAGCTCCCACTCCTCGCCGTTCGTTTTCACGAGATGCACAAGCAGGCGTTCCTCGGTAATAAAATATTTATAATCAATGACATCCCTGAGGGGGTGGCCGTTGACGGAAATAATGGAATCCCCCGGCTCAATTCCCGCTTCTTCGCCGAGGCTTCCAGCCTCCACACCGACGACCGGAAGCCCCTTGCGGATATCCTCTGTTTTTTCTATTTTCAACGGGTCGCTCCACGAACAAGGTAATGGATTCCCGTTCCGGCGGTCAGGACCAGCATGAAAACCAGCAGGGGGAAAATGCTCTGCGTATCTTTCTTGAGCAATACAAACAGTACGATAAGAAAAACATAAAGGTACTGGACCACGGTGGCGGCTTTTCCCGCCCAGGTCGGCGTAAGATTGATTTTCATCTGGGCCTTATCGGCCACCAGAGATCCCAGAATCAGAACCAGGTCCCGGCTTACCACAAAGACCGCAACCCACTCCGGGATCAGGCGGGTAATCGAAAGGGTAATAAAAGAAGAGATGAGGAGAAGCTTGTCGGCGATCGGATCGAGATAGGCTCCTAGGACTGTTTCCTGATTTAAAATCCGCGCGAAAAAACCATCCAGACCATCGGTCAGATAAGCGAGCATCAGGACAAAAATACCTGCGGTAAAGTAGCGATAAATAAGAGAATTCACAAAAACAGGAATCAGGAGGATCCTGAAAACAGTCAAAACATTCGGGAGATTCAACGGAAATCCTGTTCGTAGTTCTCCTCGTATTCCGACTCTTTCACGATGTCTTCCGCCGTCCGGGTTGAAACTCCCAGGAGCTTGTACACTGGGCAAACCGCCATTTGGCTCGTGATCATGGGATAGAGGGAGAGGGCCATGACCACCAACCCAACCGGGTTTAGACTGAAACCGTCCAGGACAAAAAGGCCGATAAACGTCATACTGACTCCGGCCAGGCCCCGGATGGTTCTGTCTGCCCGACCGACATTATATTTCCGGGCAGGCGTTTTGATGTCTCCAGTATCCTTTTGTGGCACGCGATTATTTCACCCTTAAAATGGTTACTTTTTTAAGGACCACGTCCTTTAGGGGACGATCCATAGGGCCACGGGGAAGCGCCTCGATTTTATCCACAACTTCCTGTCCTTCTACAACCTGTCCAAAAATCGTATGGCGGTTGTCAAGCCAGGGCGTTGCAACCTGCGTGATAAAGAACTGGCTCCCATTGGTGTCCGGTCCGGCATTGGCCATGGAAAGACGCCCTGGCCTGTCATGATGGAGATTTGGTGAGAACTCATCGGCAAAACTATAGCCAGGCCCTCCCGTCCCGGTTCCAAGAGGGTCTCCCCCCTGAATCATGAAGTTCGGGATGACCCGATGGAAAATCAAACCGTCATACAAAGGCTTTTTCACCTTTTGCCCGCTCCTGGGATCGGTCCATTCCTTTGTCCCCTCTGCCAGCCCCACAAAATTTTCCACTGTTTTCGGAGCTTCCTTCTCATAGAGAAGGAAGGTCATTTTACCTTCGCTGGTCTCAAAAACCGCATAGGTGCCCGCGGGAAGTTTCTTCCCCTTATCTTCCGCGGCATGAAGCGCAAAAGGAATAATGAGAAACATTCCCGCAATAAAAACTTTCAACCTTGAACTCATAAAAAAACTCCTTTCAAGAATTCCGTTTATTAAAATCTTAAAATAGAAACAACTTACAGGACTGGATACCCGCTGGTCAATTCTTTCGCCAGCGCCGAAAAAGAATTTACCAGTGCGGCACTGGTGCATTCTCGGGTATGACGGATTTTTGTAAGTCCGGCACTTTTCCTATGTCATTCCGACGATAGTGGGAATCCAGAAAAGGTTTTGTCCCATTATATAACAAGTCGCCTTGCCACCGTCAAGAACGCCGTATGCGCTACCATCCTGTGCTCCGGACGAACGGAAAGACCGTTAACATTCCAGTCTCTTACAAACGACTCGCTGACATGAATAAAACCAAACCCCTTCTCCCTGCGAAGGCATTCCACAAGCTGGGACACCTGCAAAATCGTGGGAAGATACGAAAGAAATATTCCTCCGGAGCGTAACGCTGACTTGGCGTGCGGTACCGCTCTCCATGGCTCAGGGACATCCAGCACGATCCGGTCGAGGTCAAGATCCGGAATCGCTTCATAAATATCCTGACTTTTAAGAATCAGGTTGTCCGGACGAGCCCCTAGAAACTGCTCGATGTTCAGAATCGCCCTTCTCGCGAAATCTTCGCGGATTTCATACGAAATCAGGGTTCCTTCCGGTCCGAGAGATCTTAAAAGCGCCAGGCTCAGTGATCCTGAACCGATTCCGGCTTCCAGCACCCTGGCGCCGGTAAAAATATCGGCCAGAAGAAGGATCTGCCCCGTATCCTTGGGATAGATGATCTGGGCGCCCCTGGGCATCTGAAGAACATATTCCCCATAAGTGGGACGGAGAACGATCAGTTCCTTCCCGCCGGAAAAAACGACCTTTCTCCCCTCTTCCCGGCCGATCAGATCGTCATGATTTAAAAACTGGCCGGAGAACTGAAACCGGGCCCCTTTTTTCAATACCAGTGAATAAACCCTGTCTTTGGAGTCGACCAGATGGATCCATTCCCCCTCCTTAAGCTCTTTTTCTTTCAAGAAGCCGCCGGCCTTCCGGTAAAAGAAGGCTTGTTCATCAACTTGCAAAATCCGCAAATCTGGCTGGTAGTCGGCTGGCCGCACTCCTGGCAGACCCTTCCATCTTTTTTATCCTTTGGGAGAAACCGATCCGGCTCTTTTTTCCTCTTCTCAAGAAATTCAAGATAGAACTGATGTTTTGTCCCTGGGGACTGATGCTCAATCAGGTTTAATGCCTTCTTATAAACCAGCATTGGCGCGTCAACACTCATGGGACATTCTTCAATGACATAGGGAATACCGTTCAGGAATGCATAGGCAGCGGTCTCCTGTTCCGAAAGGCGGTAAAGCGGTTTAACCTTTTTCACAAATCCTTCTTCACTTTCCAGCACGGGAGACTGCTTTTCCAGGTAGGCGTCCTGCCACCGGAGAAGGTTCCCCAAAAGACGCGCCGCTTCAT
>DATNMI010000600.1:0-2726 GCA_035602375.1 Nitrospiria bacterium
ATCCCGAATGCTACTACCTGATTATTTCGCTGCAGGACAAAAAGAACCCTCAAATGAGGGTTTTCAGAATTATTGACGGCAAGGTTTCCGAAATAGAATTCCAGATTATCTAATATTCATTTGACCTTTTTTCTTGGGAAATTGAAATATGGCATTGTTGGGAAGGCTAAATGTTGCAGAACTGCATTTTGCAATCATGTCGCTAAGATCAAACACACAGACTTCCGCCATTTCTTCTTCCTGGAATCCAGCATTGAGTCAAATTTAAACTGCTTACACCTTTCCACCCGAAATCTTTGATCCGTCGCGTTTGACCGTTTCCATTCTGTAAGATATTCTTAATATTTGAAGAGATTGGATATTTATGTCCAATGCCAGTCAATTTTATCAACCGTTAAAATTAGAAGGAACAACAATAGCCCCTGCATTTTATCAAAATTATTCTTAAAATTTGATAATGGCGAGTTAAAGAACAGATTTCGGACTCTTAATGTCGGCTTCGTGGCAACTGATGATGAGGGGTTAATAAGGAAGCGGAATGTTTCTCGGAAATTTCCGATTTCAGATATAACGTGGGGTCGATTAAACCTTCAGGTATCACAGCGGGAATAAACGATCAGAAATACTTTTAATTAAGATGTCCGTATAAAATTAATGATAAAAAGGGGGCAGGATGTCTTTTCAGCGAGGATGGGGTATGTTTCTGTTCCTGTTAATGATAATCAGTATGGGATTTCTTTTCGATCCATTCTTTGTCTATGGAATAATGGAAGATGAATTAACGGAATCGGGCGACACCAAATCTAGAGAGGGGGATTACGACGGGGCGATTGCGGACTACAACCAGGCGATCGCTCTCAATCCCAATCAAATGGAGGTCTTCTATAACCGCGGGGTTGCGAAAGAAAATAAGGGGGACTATGACGGAGCGATTGCGGACTACGACCGGGCGATCGCTCTCAATCCGGTTTATGCGCGGGCATACAATAACCGCGGGGTTGTGAAAGAAAATAAGGGGGACTACGACGGGGCAATTGCAGACTTTAATAAGACAATCTCTCTGAATCCCAGGTATGCGGATGCCTACGTTAACCGCGGATTTGCAAAATCCGGTAAAGGGGGCTACGACGCCGCGATCGCGGACTATACAAAGGCGATTGTCCTGAATCCCAAGTATGCGGATGCCTTCTATAACCGCGGGGTTGCGAAAGAAAATAAGGGGGACTATGACGGAGCGATCGCGGACTATACAAAGGCGATTGTCCTGAATCCCAGGTATGCGGATGTCTATAATAAGCGCGGAATTTTGAAAGGCGTTAAAGGGAACAACGCCGGCGCGCTCGCGGACTATACAAAGGCGATCGCTCTCAATCCCAAGGATGTGGTTGCCTACAATAACCGAGGGGCTGCCAAAATGAGTACAGGGGACTACGACGGGGCGATCGCGGACTACACAAAGGCAATCGCTCTCAATCCCAGGGATTGGGCACTTTTCCATAACCGCGGAATTGCAAAAGAGAATAAAGGGGACCATACCGGGGCCATTGCGGATTTTAATAAGACAATCTCTTTTAATCCCAGGTATGCGGAGGCCTTCTATAACCGCGGGGATGCTAAAATGAGTAAAGAGGACCATACCGGGGCAATCGCAGACTACAACCAAGCGATCGCTCTCAAACCCAGGTATGCGGAGGCCTTCCATAACCGCGGCATCGCGAAAGATAGTATAGGGGACTACGACGGGGCAATTGCAGACTTTAATAAGACAATCTCTCTTAATCCCAGGTATGCGGATGCCTACAATAGCCGGGGAAATGTGAAATCCGAGAAAGGAGACTACGATGGGGCAATCGCGGACTACAATCAGGAGATCGCGCTCATTCCCCAGGATGCGAAGGCCTTTCTTAACCGCGGGGTTGCGAAAAAGAATAAAGGGTATATCTACCGGGCGACCGCTCTCAATGCCCAATATGCGAAGGCCTTTCTTAACCGCGGGGTTGCGAAAAAGAATAAAGGGAATATCTACGGGGCGACCGCTGACTACAACCAGGCAATCGCTCTCAATCCCAAGGATGCGGAGGCCTATCAAAGTCGTGGTTATCTTGAATATGACCGCCAGGCCTGGACCGATGCGTTGGTTGATTTTCGAAAAGTAATCGATTTGACCGAAGCAAACCATGAAGATGCCTTCAATCCTCATTTCCGCATCTGGCTCCTCCGGGCGCGCCTTGGAGAAAAAATGCCCGCCACCCAGGAATTGCAGGCCTATCTGGTAGGCCAATCAGATCAAGAGGAATGGCCTCTCCCGGTTATGGCCTATTTAACCGGCCAACTCTCGGAAGAGGCGCTGTTTTCCAAAGCCAAGGCTTCCGACGGGAAGATGGCGAGCGATCAGCAATGCCAGGCCTCTTTTTATGTAGGGAGCCGTAGATTTATTGAGGGCGACCAGAAGGGGGCTCAGCAGAACCTGGAGCGGGCCGTAAAACTCTGTCCGCTGACTTTCTCTGAACACGGCAGTGCGGCAGCGGAGTTGAAGGAAATGAAAATTACAGCAGGAGGCATGCGAAATCCTTGACGACTGCCACCAATTTCATGCACGTTATATTAAACCTCATGTTGGTTTGAGGGAGTCGTGCAGATTAAACAAGGCGTGGCGTTGAACTGCAGCGGTGTACTCTCTTACTTTTTGTAACCCCTAAGATTTAGGTTTTCAAATATTAAGGAAT
>DATNMI010000601.1:0-1738 GCA_035602375.1 Nitrospiria bacterium
CTCCTCCGCCTGGGAGGCCATCTTTTGCGCAGAGTTGTCCACCTCCGAAATGGACGCGGTCATTTCAAGAATGGAGGAAGAGGTTGTTTCAGCCGTCTGAAAAAGATGCTCTACGTTTGACGTAATCTCTCTAAAGGCCGCATTCATTTGTTCCACCGATGCGGAGGCGGAACCTGTCGAAGCGGCCTGGGAACTCGCCCCTTCAATCACCCCCTTGAGATTATTTCCAACCTGGCTCGACACGGTCGCCACCTGGTAGGAAACAGACTGAATTTTTCTGATCATCACGTTCAGACCTCCGGACATTTCAGAAAAAGCCCGCGCCAAGCGACCGATCTCATCCCCTGAGCCAAGAAGTCTGGAATTAATCGTGATCTTAAGGTCCCCCTGGGATACTTGTTCTACGATTCCTACCAACTGGGCAAGAGGCCGGGAAATGCTCAATGTAATCAGAAACGCCAGACCGATTGCGACAATCAAGCCAATTAAAACTATGCCAAGCATCTTCCTTTCAGTGTTTTTCCCAATGCTGATCGATAGCTTTTCACTAGTTTCTCTAAATTTGGCATACCTGGCAATATTGTCTTCTATGGCCTTTTCAAAATTTTGAATGTCCTCCTTGAATTTGCTGATTTCACGGTTACCTTCCTGAGAAGTCTTGATCATTCCATTTTCGATCAAATCAAGAACATGGAGAAAGCCGCCTTGATATACCACAAAATATTGTGCAGCGGCCTGAAGCCTGTCCCGCTCCTCGGCCGCCCCGCCTAATGTCAGTTTATCGAGCATTTCCATATCTTGTTGTAAACTTGTTCTTTCTTTTTCCCATTTGTCTTTATATTCGGAAACTGTTTCCGGGTGATCAATATTCAAGACCACGTCTTTTTCATATCTTCTTAAATTCAGGACATTAATATGAATCCGCTGGGAAGACTCCATCAATTGAGTATCCAGTTTAATGCCTTCGTTAAATTCATGATTTTTTCCAAGGATATTTTCTATGCCCCGGTACCCCGAAAGACCGATCATCGCCATCAGCACCAGCATCAGCGCAAATGCAATCGACAGTTTTCCCTTTAATGTACGACCAGTTAACAAAACGCGCCTCCTTGTTTAATCATCGCATTTCGAGATTCAATATAAAGTTAACTGATATTTCTGTTTTCGTCAAACCAGGCACTGCACCTTATCCCTCGCCCTCGCCCATCAAGGGAGAGGGAATTCCGGGCAATTATTATCGCTGGTCCTGGGAGAATTATTCCAATTTGCAATTTATCCGTTTTTCGATTATATTTTGAAGGACGATTCAGGTTAAAGACATAACCCATTGAAAAACAGGCAAGAATCAAAATGTTACCGCTCGAACTCGCAGTCATTGACGTCCGTCATTTCAAGGAGGTCAAGAAATTCGTCATAAGGCCGGGCCTGAATATTTTTCAGGGAGGCAACGGCTCCGGGAAAACCACCCTCTGTCAGATTTTATCCGATCTTTTCTATCCCGGGTACGAACGATATTCCGAAAACCGATCTTCCCAGGCGGCTCTTCTTTTCCGGATGAACGACGGCCAGGTCTATCGTCTCGTCAGAAACCTTTCAAAAAAAGCGGGACATTTCTATCAATTGGATGCCTCCAAAAAACTCGCCCTGATTGAAAAAGAAGAAACAGGATTGGCACGGCGGATCGCCGGGCTCGTGAACCCGGAATCGCTTCCGGAAACGACCTTCAAGGATTATCTCT
>DATNMI010000003.1:0-6299 GCA_035602375.1 Nitrospiria bacterium
GACCCCGAATGGCGCCTGGTCAAACTCCCGTTCCTTCTCATCGGGGCTATGGGGGGCATGGTCGGTGGCAATCGCGTCCAGCGTTCCATCCTTCAACCCCGCCTTGATCGCCTCCCGGTCTTTCAAGGAACGGAGAGGCGGGTTCATTTTCGCGTTGGTGTTATACCCGATCGTCGCCTCGTCGGTCAATGTAAAATAATGGGGACAGGTCTCAGCCGTAATGGAAGCCCCTCTCGCCTTCCCTTCGCGGACCATCCGGACCCCTCCTTCGCTGCTGACATGGGCAATATGGACCCTGCCTCCAGTCAACTCCGCGAGAAGAATGTCCCTTGCGATCATCACCTCTTCTGCCTGGCATGGCGCCCCCTTCAGACCCATCTCGGTAGAAGTCCGGCTTTCATTCATCACGCCCCCTTCGGAGAGGCACTTATCTTCACAATGGGGCATCACCACGATGTCGAAAGTCTTCGAATATTCCAGCGCCCGCCGCATGATTTCGCTGTTCATCACCGGCCAGCCGTCGTCTGAAATGGCGACGCATCCGGCTTCTTTCAACTTGCCGATCTCCGCAAGCTCCACCCCTTTCGCTCCTTTTGTGATCGCTCCAACCGGAAGGACATTAACTTTCCCCTCTTTTTTCGCTTTATCCAGGATATATTGGGTGATTGTTTCATTGTCGTTGACCGGTTTGGTGTTCGGCATGCAACAGACCGAGGTAAATCCTCCCGCCGCGGCCGCTTCCGTTCCTGACCGGATATCCTCCTTATACTCCTGGCCCGGATCCCTTAGATGGACATGGAGATCGATGAAACCCGGCGAGACGATCCACCCCTTGGCCTCAATCACCTCATGGCCTTTAGCCGGAACAGGCTTGTCGGAAAGTTTCGCAATCAATTCCCCTTCAATCAGAATATTCGTGATCTTGTCTATTCCGTTGGCCGGGTCGATTAAACGTCCCCCGTTGATTAATATTCCCACATTGCTCCCTTTCTATCGAAATTATCCTGCGGGCGACGGCTGGCCGGAGAGTAAAAAGAGTACCGCCATCCTGACCGCCACGCCGTTTGTCACCTGATCGAGAATCACCGAAGACAATCCGTCAGCCACATCCGGCATGATCTCTACGCCCCGGTTCACCGGGCCCGGATGCATCACAAGGGCGTTGCTTTTCGCCCATTTCAGCTTCTCCTTTGAAAGACCGAAAATCTCGCTATATTCCCGGATTGTCGGAAAAAGCCCTTTTCCCTGCCGCTCAAGCTGAATCCGGAGCATCATGATGACGTCGACATCCCGGATACCCTCCTTCAGATCATGATGAACGGAAACCCCCATGGCTTCAATCCCCTTTGGAATCATGGTGGGAGGCCCGATTACCCGGATATTTGCGCCCAGTTTCGTAAGACCGTAAATATTCGACCGGGCCACGCGGCTATGGGCGATATCTCCTGCAATGGCTACCGTAATGCCTTCTATCCGTCCCAGTTTTTCCCGGATCGTAAAAAGGTCCAGGAGGCCCTGCGTCGGATGTTCATGAGCGCCGTCGCCCGCGTTGATCACCGAACTTTTTACATGGCGGGCCAGAAACTCGGCAGCCCCGGAAGAAGCATGGCGAATCACGATCATGTCCGCGTTCATGGCCTCTATATTTCGCGCCGTATCCAGAAGGGTCTCCCCCTTGGAGACCGAGGAACCTGCCTGGCTGATATTGATCACATCGGCGCTCAATCTTTTGCCTGCCAGTTCAAAAGAGGTCCTGGTCCGGGTGGAGGCTTCATAAAACAGGTTGATGATCGTCTTGCCCCGTAGGGTCGGCACCTTTTTGATTTCTCGGGACGCGATTTCTTTAAACGAAATGGCCGTATCGAGGATCAGTCCGATTTCCTCTTTCGAGAGCTCTTTTAATCCCAGGAGGTCTTTTCGCTTTAAACTCATGCCGGTTTCTCCCGGTCTTCACGGCGGGAATGGAGAATCACTACCCGGTCATCCTCGCCCTCTTCTTCAAGTAATACTTTAACCTTTTCATCTTTTCCTGTCGGAAGGTTTTTCCCCACAAAATCAGCCCTGATCGGCAATTCACGATGTCCCCGGTCTATTAAAACGGCAAGCTGGACGGCCCGCGGGCGGCCATAATCGAGAAGACTTCCCAGTGCGGCCCGAATTGTTCTTCCGGTAAAGAGAACATCATCGACCAGGACAACCACCTTATCGTTGACGTCAAAGGGTATTTCGGTTGTTTTTAGAACAGGTGGCGCTTTTTTAGATCCCAGATCGTCCCGGTACAGGGTAATATCGAGCGTCCCGGTCGGAATTTCAACCTTTTCAACTTCAAAGATTTTCTTTTTCAGACGTTGCGCGAGATGAACTCCGCAGGTTCGGATACCGACCAGGGCAAGATTCTGTGTCCCCTTGTTCTTTTCGATGATTTCATGGGCAATACGGCTTAGGGAGCGATTGATTCCGGCGCGGTCACAAATGACCTTCTCATACAGTGTGATGGTCATCGAAAGACTCGCCTGGCAATAAAAAAGGCCTTCCCTGAAAGTTCAAAGAAGACCTTTTTGCTTAATGAAAACGTGCTTATATCATGGCGTAAATGGCAGGCGCACTGCATCGGTATTTCCTTTCTAGTTTCACAGAACTAGTCTTAAAGGGTTGTAGGTATCTTACCAAGCGGAAGATGGAAAGTCAATACTGGAGAGGAAATTTTCTTGACTCATACCTCTAACCATGATAAAAATTTCAATCCGATTTGAATCCTTACGGGCTGTTAGCTCAGTTGGTAGAGCAGCTGACTCTTAATCAGCGGGTCCACAGTTCGATCCTGTGACAGCCCATCTTTTTAATCAATAAACACAGGCATTTAGTAATACTCTTAAAAATCTCTCCCCGATCAAAATATAATCTGTAGGCGGTATGTAGGCGATAGGATGACTACCGCCACTTTCCTATAAACTAGACTTTCCCCGTCAATTAATCCTACAATCTGACTCGAACCGTGACTTTTAAACCATGAACCAGGGCAGGCTATGTCAGACGACGAACTGATCACAAAATGGAAAGACCTAAAGGGAAGGAATCCTGAACGCATCTTACATTTAATTTCCAAAGGCGACAAAAAAGGCATAATCGACGCCCGGGTATTCTATCGAGAAGATGGTAGGAATGTTCCCCTTTGGGAATGGTCTTCAAAAAAAATAGTCAGCGAAGGTCTATCCAGAGACAGTTAAAGGGATCCTACACTTTCTGGCGGCGCGTTTTTCGAAACAAACCGGGACCAGATTTTGAGGGGAGTTAATCATGCCAAAAGAACGCTCCTCAACTTTTAATTTTTCAAAGCTAGCAGAGTGGATCGCCATTCTATCCGGCGTTGTCACCATTGTCACTCTTCCCATTGTGATCTACCAGCTCTTCGATATTAAAAAGGCCAAATATGACCGTTCCACTCAACTTCTAGGTATATTCGATCAAGAGTTTTACAGCGGAGCCAATCTTGACGTGAGGCATGCGATCAAACGCAAAGGCCCCCTTTTAAAAGAACACGGTGGACCAATTACAGATGAGCAACTAGAAGATTATCTCGACGTCTTTGAAGTTCTCAGCGATGCCTACGACCGACATCTGATTGAGAAAGATATGCTCTATACATACGAAAGTTATTATTTTGAAGAGACCTACCAGAATAAAGAGGTCCAAGAGTATCTTAGCGAAGCAAGAAAAGAGGATCCAGACTTTTACCAGGGATTTGAAGAGCTGGCGAAAAGATTCCTGGCCGAGGACCATAAACCGACGCGGCTGGAATTAAAGGGTATTCGAAAAAACCCTAATGAATGAGGTGACCCATGTCAGGATTCAGAAGTTTTCTTTATTGGCTGGCGAAGCTCCTGGGCGACGTGAGCGCGATCCAGAAGGGCCCCAGGGCCATTGAGAAGCGGGTTGAGCGCCGGATCGTAGGGAAGTTTACTGCAAGGAAGCTGTGGAAGTGGTTTAAATAATATGCTTTCTTAATTGAAATAAAGGTGTTTATATTAAAAGAAAAAGGAGAATTCTATGCCCAACGAACCTACGTTCCCTTCCGACCAAGGCCCTTTTTTATCGGCCGCATTCCTTTGTGAAAAACTTTTAGAAGAAAAAGATACCGTAAAATCTGCCATAAGAATAATGGATAGAATTATTTGGGCGCCAATTTTACCTCCCGGTAGTTCTAATCAAATGCAACCGTTTCCTTTTCAACCATGTTTATTTTTAAGATTTAAATCTGGAATGACTAGAGGCTCCCGCTCTCTCCAGGTAACTTTATTCAAACCAAATGGAGAAGGCGCCGGGTCGCCAATGTCGTTACCACTATATTTTGAAGGAGAGGAAGATCGAGGTGTGGATGTTGCAATAAATATGCTTTTAAATATTGAGATGCCCGGACTTTATTGGATAGATATTAGGTTAGAGAACCAAATGGTTACCCGAATTCCTTTTCGAGTAATATATTCTCCTCAAATTATGCAGGGGAATAGGTAAATCGAATGTCCGTCACAGGCCTAAAGTCCCACATTTCATTAAGTGTCTTAACACATGTGGCAGTATTAGCTTTAATTCTGTTTAATGAGCCTTGGAAGTCCAATTGAATATTGAGATTATTCAAATAATTCTGAATTCGAGTTTTAAATATCAATTCATCCAAGGTGCCCTCTTGGAGCTCCACAAAATCAGCATCGAGGTGATTCGCTAAAATTATTGAATCAGCCTCTCTTGAATCAAGAATTTCCTGTAAATGGGAAATCAACCATGATTCTAATCCCCGCATTGAAATTTCTTCGATCAAATAAGACTTTATTTGATTTAAGATTAAAGTAAACATTGGGTTAACTCCAAATTAGAGGTTTACTACGTGCCCATTGAAATAAAGTATATATCAAAGACAATAATTCGTCAATTGTTCAACAATAGCGATTATCCTTCAAAAATTGGAGGTGGTAATCTCATTTCATTAGAGATTTGCGATAGAGAAATTTCCAAACCAAGAGCGATAGAAATTGGAGAACCATTTGGCACCAGATTTCAACTAATTCGATATTTTGAAGCCGGAAACTGGGTAGTCGAAGTTGCCCAATATTTACGACCCAATGGTACCATTGGAGCTAGTGGAATGCAAGATCCAAAAAGATTAAGAATTGGCGATATTATATACATAATCGAGAGATGACAAACAATTGATCATTCACAACAGATTATTACTTTTCCCTAAATCGCCCTCTAAAATGAAAGTGGTTTAGAGCCTAGCAGCTCAAATTTCCAAGGGTCTATCATACCCCCTACCCCTTCACTTTCAAGTTGCGGAGCGTAGGAAGATCGAACCATGTGCGGAAGAGATTATTCCACTTATACCGAGGAAGAGCTTTTCATCCGGTACCTGAACAAAAGACCCGTTTCATTTCCGAAATTGACCCCGAACTATAACACCGCTCCAACCCAAAATTGCCTGGTCCTGAGAGTCCTCGAGGGAGAGCGGACATTTGATTGCCTGCGGTGGGGATTGATTCCCTTCTGGGCAAAGGATATCAAGAGTACCGGCCGTTACAGCCTGATCAACGCCAAAGCAGAAGAGATTACCGAGAAGAGAAGCTACAAGGAAGCCTTTGAAAAAAGGAGGTGCATCGTTCCGGTAAGCGGATTTTTTGAGTGGAAAAAAGAAGGAACGAAACCAAAGAGACCGTTTTGTGTTCGACTCAAGGATGAGCCGATCATGAGCTTCGCCGGAATCTGGGAACGCTGGCACTCAAAGGATGAAAAGGAAGAGGTTACTTCCTTTGCGATCATCACGACGGACGCCAACGAAGTCATTCAAGAGATTCATAACCGGATGCCTGTCATTCTGGATCGGGATCATGAACCAGAATGGCTGAACCCTGAAAACACGAACGTAAAGGCGCTCAAGGCGCTTCTGAAGCCCTGTCCCCCAGAATGGATCGACGCTTACGAGATTTCCACTCTGGTCAATTCGCCGAGGAACAATCGGGCCGAGGTTCTTAGTCCGGTTTAATTTCTCACCGGAAGTGGTTTAAATAGCCCTTGCCCTTGCCAGTCCCGCCTTGATATGACATAATCCCCCCATGCCAGAGCCTACCGGCAAGCCCCCAAAAAAGAAGCCCCTTAAATCGTCTCCTAGAGCGAAACCTGCCAAGGCCCCCTCTAAAAAACGATTCACCATTACCGAAGCCGCCAAAAAGCTGGGAATCAAGCGGGAATCAGTCTTTAAGGCCATCAAAAAGGGCCGTCTGAAAGCCCGGCAGGCCCCCGTCAAAATT
>DATNMI010000054.1:0-1716 GCA_035602375.1 Nitrospiria bacterium
GTTCCTGAATTTCCTTTTCCTGAGCAGTCCTCGTCTGGAGGAGTTGTCCCCTGGCGTCCAGAAGCGCTTCTTTTTTTTCGCTTTCAGCAGCCCTGCGGGCATCTTCCAGAACCTTGTTCCACTCATTTTCCCGGACCAGAAGAACGGCCCGGAGAGAACGGTTCTGGAGTACCCAGCCCCCGGCAAAACCTGCCGTAATTCCCAGTAATAAAATGACTATCGTTTCAATTTCCATGGTCTAGGACCTCCTGCTTCAATGAAGAGATCGGCCTTTTTGAAATATCCCGGGCGCCTGCTGCTGTGTCACGCCCTTTGATAAGGCAATCCGGACCGGGAGAATAAATTACGCTGGGGAGAATCAAGCGGGAAAGCAATAATAGACGGAAAGCCCCTACAGGCTTTTGGTAAAGCCTGGAAGGGCTTAAATTATGACAGGAGAGTAAAAAGGGATTAAAACTCTGTCTGGATATGGGATCCACCCCTTTTCAAAAAATAATCGGTGAATACTGTCAAAAAAAATTAGTCTAATTGGGTTCCAAAAAACGCTCATTTTCTTCTTCAGCCGGCTTTTAAAAAGCCTTTCCTCCGGGATAATCTCAGATAAAATTCCATTTCCGCCGGTCTCACAGACCGGTCCGGTTTAATCAGCCCCCGCTTTTGCGGTTGCGGTGAAAAACTTGTACCCGGTTGCCCAGGTGGGAACATCGGGGAAAACTTCAGGCTTTCCGGATAGTCCGGACATGCACACCATTTTCCCGTCGCGCTCCCTATGTTTTTAACGTTGGGACAAAATTTTTCACCTGCTCTCCAGCAAAGCAGGGGCTTTCCGCGCAAAGCGTAGCACCCGTGAAAATAAATATCAAGGGAAAGTTTTGTAACAAAAAGAAGAAAGGAGGGGGGGTGTGGACGATCAGAACTTGAGGTCTTCGAACGCTTCTTCGATGCTCTCGATCATGTCCCTGGTCTTTCTGTCGACCAGGATCTCGCGCTGTCGATTTTCTCTTTTGGACTGGAGGTGGTCATGCATGATATTCAGTGCCGTCAGGACAGCCAGGCGGGTTGTTTCAGTGGTTTTAGCCTGCTTTCCGATCGCCCGCATTTTTTTGTCCACAAGGGACGCGACTTCCTTCATGTAAGATTCTTCTTCATCCCCGTTTAACCGGTATTTCTGCCCGAATATCTCGACCTCGACTGTCTTGAAATTCTTTTTTGGATTCATCCAAAGATCCTTTGGTTTATTTAATCCGGAAGAACTTCAATTTCGCCCAGGATCCGCTCCACCCGGACGCGGATTTCCTTTTTTTCCCGCTCCCAATGGCCGCTTTCCTCCTCAAGCCGCGAAAACTTCTCCGTCAGACCCTTCACTTCCTCTTCCAGCCGGGACTTTTCAGACTTTAATTGCCGGATCCATTCCATCATCTCGTGAACCCGGCTCTCAAGGATTTCCAGCTTTTCCATTATTTCTTCCCCTCGTCGTAGGGCCAGACTCTTGAGGCTTTCTGTATCAGTTCCTCTACCGTGACGGCGTGGTCGGGATAGATGCCAAAGCCGGTCATTAATTTGACAGGCAGACGCTGGCGGCCGGCATTATAAATCTCAAGCGCCGAGAGACTCGAGTTCAGCCTGTGGAGGGTCTCTCCAAATCCGCTTCCGGTATCGGGCAACAGCACCGCGAAACGGGTTCCGCGGATCCGGACCGAAATGTCGACATGCCGG
>DATNMI010000007.1:0-6414 GCA_035602375.1 Nitrospiria bacterium
ATAACCATTCCCTTGCCGTGGTGGGGAGCAGGCAGGCATCTCCCTACGGAATAGACGCGGCAAAAGTTTTCGCTGGCGGGCTGGCCAGGGAAGGCCTGACGGTGGTCAGCGGTTTTGCGACGGGGGTTGACCGCGCGGCCCACCTGGCGGCGCTGGAGGGCGGAGGAAGAACCATCGCGGTCCTAGGATGCGGGCTTGATATCGACTACCCTTCAAAATCAATGGAGCTTAAGGAAATGATCTGCGCCCAGGGAGCGGTCATTTCCGAGTTTCCAATGGGAACACAGCCTTATCCCTCGAATTTTCCGAGGAGAAACAGGGTCATCAGCGGGATCTCCCTGGGCGTTTTGGTTGTCGAAGCGGCGCTCAAGAGCGGTTCTCTTGTGACAGCGTCGGCGGCTTTGGAGCAGGGGAGGGAGATCTTCGCCGTTCCCGGCTCATTTAACAATCCACTGTCAAAGGGAACCCATCGGCTGATTCAATCAGGAGCGAAACTGGTGACAGAGGTATCGGATATTCTCGATGAGATCGATGTCCACCTGGGTTCCCGGCATGAAAGGAATCGCCCGGAAGTCTCAGGCAAGGCCCGGGAAAATCCGGGCTTTCCCTTAGACCCTGACGAAAAAACAATTTATGATATACTAACTGTGGACCCTGTCTATCTCGACGACCTGTCGAGGAAGTCGGGTTTTGCAGTTTCCCGCTGTTCTGAAATTTTATTAATTCTTGAACTCAAGGGATTGATTCACCGGATGGAAGGGAACCGTTTCATGACCCTCCAGGCAGGGTAAGCGAAGATCAGGCTTTGCCTGTCGGAGCGCGGGGGGCAATTTG
This sequence comes from Nitrospiria bacterium, assembly GCA_035602375.1. Classification (GTDB taxonomy): domain Bacteria; phylum Nitrospirota; class Nitrospiria; order JACQBW01; family JACQBW01; genus DATNMI01. The sequence continues at coordinate 835 of DATNMI010000007.1, forward strand.
CGGTTTTTGCGAAGGCCCCCGATCAAATGGAAAAAAATTATGGCCAAATCACTCATCATCGTAGAGTCTCCCTCCAAAGCAAAAACCATTAACAAGTTTCTTGGCAAGAACTTCACCGTCAAGGCGTCAGTCGGACACCTGATAGACCTTCCCAAGAGCAAACTCGGGATCAACATCGAAAAGAATTTTAAACCCGAGTATACGATCATCCGGGGAAAGAAAAAAGTTCTGGACGAGATTATAGAGGCGGCCCGCAAGGCCGACCGGGTCTATCTGGCCCCCGACCCTGACAGGGAAGGGGAGGCGATTGCCTGGCATATCGCGGAGGAGATTTCAGAAAGCCTTGGCGGAAAAAAAGGAAAGGCCAAGGGGAAGGGTAAAGGCAAAACCAAAGGCAAAGGGAAAAAGAGCGACAATGGCGGGCCTCCCGGCGGCCAGAAGGTGTTCCGGGTACTATTCAATGAGATCACCGAAAAAGCGGTCAAGAAAGCCATTGAAACGCCGTCCAATATCGACATGAACAGGGTGAACGCCCAGCAGGCCCGCCGGGTGCTCGACCGGCTGGTCGGTTATACGATCAGCCCGCTTCTCTGGGACAAAGTCAAACGAGGTCTTTCCGCCGGGAGAGTCCAGTCGGTCGCGCTTCGCATCGTCTGCGAGCGGGAAGAAGAGATTTCGCGGTTTGTCGCTGAAGAGTATTGGTCGTTGACAGCGCAATTGACCGGCCAGAATCCTCCTTCCTTCTCCGCGAAACTGGTTTCCGTCGGCGGAAAGACGGTTGAGATTCCAAACGGCGATACCGCGGAGCGGCTCCGGCGGGAGATTGAAAACCAGCCGTTTATCATCGAAACGATAGAAAAAAAAGAGCGGAAGAAAAACCCGGTACCTCCTTTCACGACCAGCAAAATTCAGCAGGAAGCATCGAGGAAGCTCCGGTTTTCTCCAAAGAAGACCATGATGCTGGCCCAACAGCTCTATGAAGGGATCGAACTTGGAGAGGCCGGTCCGGTCGGTCTGATTACCTATATGAGGACCGATTCCCATCGGGTATCACCGGAAGTTCAACAGGCGGCTCTTGAAGTCATCGCTCAAAAATACGGCAGGGAATATGTTCCTGACCCGCCCAATATTTACAAAAGCCGAAAAAATATTCAGGACGCCCATGAAGCGATCCGGCCGACCTATCTTGAAAATGATCCTGAGGCGATCAAAGGGTTCTTGTCGCGCGATCAATATGTACTCTACAAGCTGATCTGGAACCGGTTTCTCGCCAGCCAGATGAAGCCTGCGATTCTGGAAGCCACACGGGTCGATATCCGCGCCGGAGAGGCCATTTTCAGGGCCAACGGCAATATCGTCATTTTCCCGGGGTTTACGGCGGTCTATACCGAGACGCGGGAAGAAAACGGGCATGACAAGGCGTCGGAGCCGAAGAAAGAGGCTCCGAAGAGCGAAGGGGAAGGGAAAGAACAGGAATCCGATGACGATGAGAGTCAACTCCCTCAGATGAACGAGGGGGACCGGCTGACCCTGAACCGCCTTGAGCCGAAACAGCATTTTACCCAGCCGCCTCCCCGGTTTACCGAAGCGCTCCTGATCAAGGAGCTTGAAGAAAAGGGGATCGGAAGGCCGAGCACCTATGCCGCGATCCTTTCCACCATCCAGGAAAGAGATTATGTGGACAAGGCGGAGGGGCGCCTGAAACCTTCCGAGCTTGGCCGAACCGTCAATACGCTCCTCGTGGAGTCGTTCCCCGATGTTGTCAACGTCGAGTTTACAGCGAAAATGGAAGAGGAACTGGACGAGGTGGAGGAGGGGGAGAAGAAGTGGACCGATACCGTCAGGGATTTTTACACCCCTTTTGAGAAGGACCTTGCCCGGGCGCAGATCGAAATGAGAGACGTCAAGCGCGAAGAGACCCCGACCGATATCCCCTGTGCCAATTGCGGGAAAATGATGGTGATCAAATGGGGGAGGAACGGCCGGTTTCTGGCCTGTCCCGGATATCCCGAGTGCAAGAATACGTCTGACTTCGTCGAAGAAGGCGGAAAGATCAGGCCGATTGAAAAGAAGGTCGAGACCGCCGGCGCCTGCGAGAAATGCGGCGGCACGATGATCGTGAAAGTGGGCCGGTTTGGAAGATTTCTCGCCTGTTCCAACTATCCGGATTGCAAGAATACCAAACCGATCAGCTTGGGCGTTAAATGTCCCCGGGAAGGTTGTAACGGGGAGGCGACCCAGAAGCGGTCCAAACGGGGAAGGGTCTTTTACGGGTGCACCGCCTATCCAAAATGCGATTTCGCGCTCTGGGACCGTCCGGTCGCCAGAGAATGTCCGCAGTGTCATGCGCCTTTTATGATAGAAAAAGTTTCCCGCTTGGGAATCAAGATCAAATGCAATAACCAGGAATGCGGATTCGAAGAAGAATCAGCCGCTGCCTAATATATCGGGGGGCCTTCATGAACATCGTTCATTGCCCCCCGTGCCCCCGCGTTTCGCACTGGCGAAGCCAGATGCTCCAACTTTTAACCAGGCCCTTTCATGAATAGATTCTTTCAAGCCGAAAAAAGCCGTTTGCTGATGTGCCGGCCCGACTTTTTTCGGATTGCCTACGAAATCAACCCATGGATGAACAAGAAGAACCAGACGGACCATGACAAGGCCCAAAAGCAGTGGGAAGCGCTCTACGCGACGCTCACCGGTCCGTTTGGCCTGAAAGTAGACCTCATCCCACCCCAGCCAGACCTTCCGGACATGGTTTTTACCGCCAATGGCGGGCTGGTTCATGGAAAAAAAGTCTACCTTTCCAATTTCAGGCATCCCGAACGGCAAGGTGAACGGAAATATTTTCAGGAATGGTTTTCCGAAAACGGATATGACGTGATTTCCCTTTCGGACGATATCTCTTTCGAAGGGGAAGGGGACGCCCTTTGGCTGGAAGATCACCTGGTCGCCGGTTATCCCTTCCGGACCGATGTCTCTTCTCATCTGTTTCTTGCCCGTGAACTTCAATGCAAGGTCATCTCCCTGGAACTGACAGACCCCCGGTTTTACCATCTGGACACCTGCTTTGCTCCTCTGAGAGCCCGCACCGCCCTTTATGCCCCGGAAGCCTTTACCTCGGATAGTCTGAAGCGCCTTGCCCCCTTTGTGGATGAGCTGATTCCGCTAACCCCGGAAGAAGCGGCACAGTTTTCAGCAAATGCCGTCGTTTCAGGCCGGAAGATCGTTCTCCAGGCCGGTTCCGATTCGGCGCGAAAGAAGCTGGAGCATGCCGGTTTTGAAGTCTATCCCCATGATCTCTCGGAATTTATCAAATCCGGCGGTAACGCCAAATGCCTCGTCCTATGGATCTGAAACAACTGAAAATAAGGGGTCTGATGCCGGTTTGGTTCCGAACGGTTTTGAGTGTTATTACCTTGGTCCTGATTTCCTCTTGTACAACGCTCAACAATTCAAAGAATCCTCCGGAAGTCATTCAAGAGGCTCCTGTTCGCCTTTACTATGAAGTTCAGGGGGAAGGGCCTCCGATCCTGTTTATCCACGGATTTGGAGCAAACCTATATACATACCATGATCTCATTCCGGCCCTGTCGCGGGAGCATCAGCTATTTCTTCTGGACCTCAAAGGATTCGGGAAGTCGCCTAAACCGGCCGGCCAGAAATATTCCGTGGAAGATCAGGCGTCGCTGGTCATTCAATTTATCCTTCAACATGATTTAACGGATTTAACCATCGTCGGGCATTCCTATGGAGGGGGTGTCGCATTGGTTACAGCCCTCAGGCTCATCGAGGAAAGTCCCCATCGATTGCGCGCTCTCATACTCATCGATAGCGCCGCCTATCCGCCGGAATTTCCAACATTCATCCGGATTTTAAGAACCCCGGTGCTTGGCCCCTTAGTCATGTCTTTATTGTCCAGCAGGCGGATGGCAAGGTCGATCCTGAAACTGGCTTTTTATGATGAAACCAAAATTAGCGAGGAAACCATTGAGAAGTATGCGGCGCCTCTTGATACGCCCGGCAGCCATAACGCCCTGATTGAGACGGCAAAACAGATTGTTCCGCCAAATATTGAGGAAATCAATGCCGGGTACAAGAAGATTCAGGTACCGGTCTTGATTTTGTGGGGCCGGGAAGACAAAATCATCCCATTGAAATATGGCGAGCGACTGCACGAGGACCTGGTAAATTCTAAACTGATGATTTTTGAAAAGACCGGACATATCCCTCAGGAGGAGAAGCCGGAGGAGGCTATAAAATTAATTACAGAGTTTCTTCTAAATTGAAACAACCAAACCGGGTTTTGATATTTTTTCCCATACGAGGATTCTAAACCAGAAGCCAGTTGGCGGATTGGAGGTGTTCCAGATTGGGCTTGATCCTCTTCCGCTAATTCCCTAAAATAAAAGAATGTCGGGAAAAAAACTGATAGTGATAGGCGGGGGATTGGCCGGATCTGAAGCGGCCTGGCAGGCGGCTGAACGGAATCTTGACGTTCATTTATACGAGGGGCGCCCTTCCTGCCCCACCGGCGCGCATATCAGCTCCTACCTGGCCGAAGTGGTCTGCAGTAATTCTTTCGGTTCCAATGATCCCCTCTCCGCTCCCGGCCTTTTGAAGAACGAGCTTCGGGATGTCCGGTCCCTGATCCTCCGCGTCGCCGACGCATTTTCCGTTCCGGCCGGCTCGGCCCTTGCGATAGACCGCGCGCTGTTTTCCCGTGAAATTACCCGGCGAATCGAAACGCACCCGCGAATCACCCTGATCAGAGAAGAGATGAAGGAAATCCCAGATGGTCGTCCGGTCATTGTCGCGACGGGGCCTTTGACTTCGCCTTCTCTGGCCGATTCGCTTGCCCGATTAACCCTGAAAGAGAGGCTCTATTTTTACGACGCCATCTCTCCCATTGTGGATGCTGAAACCGTTGATCAATCGATTGCTTTCAGGGCTTCCCGCTATGACAAGGGAGAAGGGGGAGACTATCTCAACTGCCCGATGAATGAAGATGAATATAAGACGTTTTATCAGGCCCTGATGTCAGCCGAGACCGTGGTGCCGAAATCGTTCGAAAAGACCGCTTATTTTGAAGGGTGTATGCCGATTGAAGCGCTGGCGGAGAGGGGGTATCAGACGCCGTTGTTCGGGCCGATGAAACCGGTTGGCCTGGTTGATCCGAGAGACGGACAAAGGCCGTTCGCCGTTGTTCAGCTCCGTCAGGAAGACCGGTTTGCGTCATGCTACAACCTGGTCGGCTTTCAAACCAAAATGAAATATCCTGAACAGAAACGGATTTTTAAAATGATTCCCGGATTGGAGAACGCGGAGTTCCTCCGCCTGGGAAGCCTTCACCGGAATACGTTCATCAACTCTCCCGCTCTACTGGGCCGTTCCCTGCAGTTAAAAGAGCATCCGGGGGTTTTTATAGCCGGTCAGATCACCGGCGTAGAGGGGTATATGGAATCGGCCGCCATGGGGCTGCTGGCTGGAATGAATGCGGCCCGCCTGTTAAACGGGGAAAAGCCAGTCGTGCCTCCCGCGGAATCTGCCCATGGCGCGCTGGTCCGGTACCTGACCGAG
>DATNMI010000069.1:0-3020 GCA_035602375.1 Nitrospiria bacterium
GCGGGCGCTCAAAAGAACCGCGGAACCAAAATAGAGCCCCGCAATCTCGAAGAAAATAATCCAGAAAATCAGCATCGTCACACCATGGGCTGTAAGCGCCCGATAGAAAAGATCGGCGGGCAACAAATGGACCGCCGGCCACCGGGTTAAGGCAACCAGGAGAGCGAGAACGCCTCCGATCAGAAGATAGACAACGGCGGTAACCGCGTTAATCCTGATTAACGTTTCGGCGGGGAGATGGACCTTCAGCCCTGTCATCGGACAGGTTCTAAAATCTGCAGTCTGGGTCGCCATTCGATTACTCCTTTACGATTATTTTTCCAACCATTTTATGATGGCCGATTCCGCAAAATTCGTTGCAGAGGATCGGAAATTCACCCGCCTCAAGAGGCGTAATGGTCAGAACGTAATCATAGTCCGGGAGGGCCATGAAGTTCATATTCAAAGGGTATATTGAGAGGCCATGTTCCACGTCGCCCGACGAAAGATGAAGGCGGTAGGTCTTCCCCTTCTCCAGTTCCAGAATGGGAAACCAGTTCCATTGTTTGGCCAGAAGATAAATATCGCTCTCCGCCGGGGGATGAACGATGGGCGTTCCCTTGTCGGTTTTGACTTCTCCGGAGGCTTCTTTAACAGCGTACTTATCGACGAACGCGTAGGTTTTATCGGTGAATTGCTTGGGCGAAATTTTGTAGGATTCGGAAGGCGGATTCTGATGCCCGATCACATGCCAGATCGGCATAAAGAAAAAGGTGGAAAGTCCGAAGATAACACACAGCACCAGCCAGACCTTTTCTTCCGTGTGCATCGGTTTCCACCAGATTCTCTCTGGAGGATTAAAGGCCATGATGATCTCCTTTATGCGGATGGTTTTCTTAAATCAAGAGCTCTTTCCCTGTTGCGTATTCCCCTTTCTAAGGTTTAGCCACCGGAGTGTTCGCGATGTCGATCAGTCCCCAGACAATATAGGTGATAAAAGGAATGGCCACGGCAATGACAAAGATCAGCATCAGATCATCATAGAAGATCTGCCAGCCCGGAATTCTTTCCAAGCCTTTTTTTTCCTCTTCCATATCATCCCCCTTTCCTCAAAGTTTCTATTTGTGCGATTTGGAAAACGTATTTTCGTAAGACATCAGCTTCCAGATCTGTTCCTCCTTGAGCGCTCTCTTGAAACCTTGCATCTGGGTATTATCCACCCCTTCTGAAATGCGCCAGAACCAATAGGCCTCTGTCATCTTTCCCATATAACCGGCATCGCGCAAATCCCGGGCGATCGGAAGCATCGGCTTTCCATCCATACCATGGCAGGCGGCGCAGTTCACCATGGCATTTACCGACCCTTCATAAATATCCTTCCCCTCTTTGATGATTTTGGGGTCAGACCAAAAGCCGGCGGGCATCTTTTTATCTTTGTATTCCGCCGGGATCTTGTCGAGCGCCGGCGTTTTAAGCGTCGTCTGGGAATAGGCGGAGAAGGCGCCCATCGCGAAAAACAACAGAACCATGAAACCGCTTGCCTTTAAAAATACTCTCATAAACTCTCCTTTCAGGATAAATCTTAACAATCATTTAATTAACTGAAGCGCGTTATATACTCCCTCATCTAAATGATGTCAATATCCATTTAATGTGAGCAAGAGTCATACCAGACCATTTTTTAAAAAATAGAAAAGACGCTGGCCAAGTTATTCAGCTATTTCAATCGGTTCAGTCAGGAGAGAAAACTGGATAAATTTGAGGGAAAAATGACGTTGTCTAATCCGTTAGACTAAAGATTCGTGAAAGGACTTTAAACTGTTGATATGATTGAGTAGTTCTTATGTCTAAAGGAATAGACAGAATATACCTTTATCCTTCACGGCGGGGATTTTTGTTACGGGTAAAGTCGGAAATGGCATTGGCGGGTCCGGAAGGATAAATGGAAAAACGGTTGCCGCCTCTTCTTTTTGATTCTTCAAGGGCGATTTCCACGTTCCGTATCATCTGTTCCGGCGATATTTTTGCGGATTCATAAACCGACAGGGAATGGATTCCGATACTGGCCGTAACCGGAGTTTCCTCCCCCAAGAACCTGGCAATGGAAAGAAACTTCAGTAATCTGCCCGTTAGGGTTTCCGCCCCCCGCTCATCGGTATCGGTGAGAAGGAAAAGGAGCTTGTTTCCCGTATACCGTGAGATCGTATCATACTTCCGAACGACCGAGCCAAACAGGCGGGAAGCTTCCCTTAAAATGCGGTCTCCCGCCGAATAGCCGTATTTTCCGCTCATTTGCATGGCGCGGTCCAGATCGAGCAGAATCAGGGAGAGGGGATGATGAAGCCTCAACGCGCGGTCGACTTCCAGCGCGAGAATTTCCCTGATATACCGGTGATTGAAAAGACCGGTGACGGGATCCTTGAGCGAGAGGGACATAAACCGTTCATGAATTTTTTGTATCTGAATCGCCGCGGAGGCTTTCCGGGAAAACCGGGCTAAATCGTCCTGCATGGCGTTTGGGAAAAGCCTTGGCTTGAAATCGTCCAGATAGAGAATGCCTACGGCGCTATTCTCTGAAACCAGGGGAACCGCGATCAGGGACCGGACCCCCTGCTTCACCAATACCGGATTGTTAAAGGACAATGATTGTGATACATCCGAAATAATCAGCGGCTCTCTCTGGCCCATGACATGCTGGCAAAGGCCGCCTTCACGAATTTGATAAAGCGGGTTTTGATAAAATTCAGTCGTAAACCCCTTGCCAAAAACCTGGAACATCTGCTTCTTGTCTTCCTGATAGAGAGAAAGAGAGCCTGCCGGCATTTCGGAGAGGATCATCCCCCCTTCGACCACGGACTCAAAAATCGAATCGGACCGGTCAGAAGCGGAAAGAATAGAAAAGGCCCTGTCTAAGAGCAGGTTCTGGCCCGACGCGGGAGCCGGTTCGTTTTCCCAATCATTCAGCTGGCGGCACATTTCGAGAAAATCCTGGTCGGTCTCTCCGCCCACCACGCTGAACTTCCGGTCCGGCAATCCTGTGA
>DATNMI010000012.1:0-7140 GCA_035602375.1 Nitrospiria bacterium
TACCCCCTTCAGCTTTCGGGCGGGGAACAGCAGAGGGTCGCGATCGCCCGCGCTTTTTCAATCCGCCCGCCTTTGCTTCTGGCCGATGAGCCGACCGGAAATCTTGATTCAGACACCGGTAATAAAATCATCTCCCTTTTAGTGGAATGGCATCGGAAAATTCAGAATACCATGGTACTGGTTACTCACGACACCAACATTGCGAAACTGGCCGACCGGGTGATCCGGCTTCATGATGGAAAGATCCTTGCGGCATGAACAACCGGAGTTTTATCCTGAAAATGGTTTTCCGTGAGATCCGGGCGTCGTGGCGCCATTTTGGCTTTTTTATATTCTGTCTGGCCCTGGGCGTGTCAGGCGTTGTATCGGTCGGAGCAGTTGCAAACCAGGTCAAAGAGGCCATTTTTCGGGAGGCCAAAGGGCTTCTCGGTGGAGATATTGAAATTGAATTAAACCATCCCCTCTCCCAGGCAGGCGTCAATCGGCTTGCTCAACTCGAATCAAAAGGGGTTCGGCAGACCGTCGCCTATGAATTGATGGCGATGGCAAGGGAATCCGGCCACCAAAACTCTCAACTGATTGAACTGAAAGCGGTCCGGGAGGGATATCCGCTCTATGGGACCCTTTTGCTGGACCCGCCGAATAAAGGGTTTCCCCTTTCCGGGGAAAGGGTTGCCTGGGTGGAGCCCTCCCTTCTCGTTCAGCTTGGACTCAAACCGGGCGATAGAATTCAGATCGGAACAGCCGACCTGACGATTGCCGGCGTCATCAAAAAGGAGCCTGACAGGATTACGGAAGGTTTCAGCATGGGGCCCCGCGTGTTGATTTCGGAAGCCTCTCTGGAAAATACGGGTCTTGTCAAACCGGGGAGCCGTGTTAGATACCGCCATCTCCTTCTAGTCCCAAACGGGATCGATCCGGCGCTTCTGGTGAAAGAGCTGAAGGAATCTTTCGCGGGGGAGAAGGCGACGGTTGAATCGTATCAGGAGGCTCAGCCGCGGCTGAGGAAATTTCTGACCAATCTTGGATTCTATCTTGGCCTGATCGGCATGATTTCTCTTTTAATCGGCGGAATCGGAGTTGGAAACTCGATCCATTCATATTTAAGGGGAAAAATGGATACTCTGGGGATATTGAAATGTCTTGGGACGACCCGGCGGCCTCTTTTCCTGATCTATCTGATTCAATCGCTGGTCATGGGTCTGCTAGGGTGCCTTGCAGGGGCTTCCGGCGGCGTTCTGATACACCTTGCGTTACAGGAGACCCTGAAATCCGTGATGCCGCGGGCCTCCGTCTATCTGTTTCCGCTCTATCCGGTCTTGACAGGTATCGTCTTGGGACTTCTGGTGGTCTTTCTCTTCTCGCTTTTTCCTCTCTTCCGAATTCTCGATTTAAAGCCCGCGATGGTTTTTCGCCGCGATCTTTCGCCTTGGTCATCCGGGTTAAAGGGGGGAGCGCGCTGGGCGATGATCGGAGGGGCGTCAGCCGCGCTTGGACTCTTTATCGTAACCCAGGCTGGAAGTTTTAAGAATGGCCTGATGTTTATCGGAGTGTTCCTGATATCCGGAATTTTACTCCGGTTTACCGGCTGGTTATTAATCCGGGGAGTCCGGAAGTTCCATCCGGCCTCCTTTACCTGGAGATACGGCCTTTCCGGGCTCAATCGTCCCGGTCAGTTTGTTTCGTCTGTTATCCTTTCTATCGGTCTGGCAACCACGGTCATTACGGCAATTCTTTTAATCCGTTCAGGGATGATTCAACAGGTGACGGCCAATATTCCGGTAAACGCTCCCGCCCTTTTCTTTGTGGATATTCAGCAGGACCAGAAACCGGTGATGGAAGCCCTTATCGATGAAAAATACCGGTTATGGGGTTACGCCGGAGGTCATGACATGAATCCGATCTTGAGAGGCAGAATTCATTCGGTTTTGGGCAGGGGATTAGGGGAGATCAAAAACAACGAGCAATGGTTTTACCAGAGGGAATATGTTTTGACCTTTCAGAAAGAACCTCCCGCAGAAAACAAGATTATTAGGGGAAAGTGGTGGACAAACGAGGAAGGCGAGAGCAAGGACCTGATTTCTATGGAAGAAGATGTCGCAAAGCATCTCGGCATCAGCATAGGATCAACCCTGGCCTTTGAAATCCAGGGACAGATTGTGGAGGGGGTCGTCGCCAATATCAGGCAGGTTAACTGGGAGAATCTCAGGACCAATTTTTTTGTTATTTTTTCTCCCCATGTTTTTGAAGGACATTCTGTGACCTATATTGCCACCTCCCGTTCCCGTTCGGAGGAAGACCTGAATTATCAGAAAGAGGTGACGTCGCTTTTTCCGAATGTGACGGTGATTAATGTCCGCCATATCCTGGAGACCTTGAAACAGATCATGGAGAAGATCCTTCTTGCCATTTCGATGATGGGAGGATTTACAGCAGGGGCGGGATTACTGGTTCTGGCCGGCGCGATAGCGGCGACGCGGTATATCCGGTTAAGGGAGGCGGTAATTTTAAAGATGCTGGGCGCCACCCGCGGGCGAATTGCGCGCCTCTTTCTCGTGGAGTTCATTTTTCTTGGGGGTATTTCCGCGGCGACAGGTCTGTTGACAGGGTCTCTTCTGGCCTGGCTCTTTCTGAAATATATTCTGATGATCGACTGGAAGTTATCGCCTCTGATTCTTGCCGGAGTTATGGCCTCGACTGTCTGTCTTACGCTTATGGTCAGCTTCTGGATGACAAGAAGCCTGATCCGGCGGAAGCCGCTCGAAATCCTTCGCGAAAATTAACCAATTTCACCCCCCCCCATCGATGGGAGGGGCTGGGGGAGGGTGAAAAACCCATCTTCCGCCTTGACTGTTTCAGTCAAGTTTGGTACCAATAAAGGGTCTTGCCGGTGTAGCTCAGTGGTAGAGCAGCTGATTCGTAATCAGCAGGTCGGTGGTTCAATCCCACTCACCGGCTTCAATAAAATCAATGACTTAGATTAATTTCCTGTCAAAATTCAATTTTAAATATGACATGCTAGCTAAATATGGACTATTCCGGGTGGGCGTCCATATGGGTATGTTCGTCATGAACGCAGTAGGGGCCTTCACAGCCGACCACATTTTCAGGTTTGTAATAGGGATTATGGTATCCGGTGCCCAGCCGGAATTGAGCCTGGCTTTCATAGAGCGGACGGACCACATCATCCCCGTTAAATTCAAAATCGAGAGAACTGATCCCTTTGGCAGTGACGGTAATCTCTTTTTCAACCGGGGTTAAGTGAGGGTGCCAGGCGACGACTTTGTATGTTCCCGGAGGGAGGTTTTCAATCGTAAAACCGCCATCTCTTCTTGTTTTCGCATAATAGGGATTATCGACAATCCAGCCCCACGACTGCATATATTCGTGCATGCCGCAGATCAACTGGACGATTTTCCTCCCTTTCTCCACTTGAAGTACGCCGCCATTCTTTTGGGATGAGGGGGGAATAGGAAAATTCAGGACGATGTTCCCTTTCTCAGGTTGATAGACCTGGCCGTTATGGACGATCGGATCGAGGTTGCGGACTGAGACATCCTGGTAATTTCTCATGACAATCACCAGCGGGTGAATATGAATGACTCCTTCGGAACGGGCTTCGAAAAGCTCGCTCTCGGGGACGTCATAAGGATGAAACATACAGCTGGTTGTGATAAATTCATTTTTTGTGTATTTGAAAGGTTTCCCTTTTTTGACATTCTGGACAAAAACCACGGCATCGGCCAGTCCACCGCTCTGATTCACAATAAATTCTTTGAGGAGGACCCGTCCGGTCCCATCGGAGATTCTTCTGCAAAAATCTCCAAACGGGTAATTGACGATCGGAAAGGCGCGGGGAGGGGGAACATTTCCCTTTAAGACGATTTTTCCGGTAATTGTTCCGCCGTCGGTAACTTCATCCACTTCATAAGCGGGAGCAGAGGTGGCGAAGCCAAGAACAAGTGTCAGGCAAGAGAAGATTTTTACGCAAAGCATTGATCTTTGAAACATGACTGTAAGCTCCATAGTTTATCCCTGGCCGGAGGAACGGGTTAAGGTAAAATTGTGGCTTATTATATTATCTTTGGCGAGATTTTCTCAATGAAGAAATTTAATCGCATATCCGTCTTTTTTAGCAACCCGGTTCCGTCCCCGGCAAAACCGCTCTACCAGAAGCGGCCTGGTCCGGAAAAACAGAGAGAGTTGAGGTAAATTCCAGGGTTGATTATCAGGACATTTTATGCCAAAATTATAAAAATTTTTAACCCCTTTTGAAAGGCATTTTCCGATGAAAAAACCGATTCTCTTCTCTCTCTTCTTTTTAATGTTATTTCTTCCATTCCTGGGCGGCTGTGAAGCCAAGAGGCTTAAGGAGGAAAACCAGAAATTAAAAGCCCAGTTTGAGCAGATGAAGGCGGAAAGCAAGGGGATGACCGATTCTCTGGAGCAGTACCGGAAGGAGAATGAACAGGCAGTCCAGAAGGTCACTGCGCTTCAGGAAGATAATAACCGGCTGAAAGCCGATCTGGAAGAATCGAAGAAAAAGGAGTGCAAGGCTAAAAAAACAGAAATCAAGAAAAAGAAAAAGAAGAAATCAAGCAGGTAGCCGGGCCTGTTTTGGAGACAGCTGGTCATGGCCTACTTGCTTCCACTTCTTTTTTTGCCGCTCTTTTTTATCTCCCTCTATAAACTTGCCGATTGGGGAGAATGCTCTTTCCGCCGCGCGATGGCCCGGCGGGAGGAGGAAATTCTCTCCCTCCTTGACGACCAGCTCCTTTTCCTGAGCCGGAGGGACGTCTACCTTGTCCAGACCGGTTCAACGCTCCTTTTTTTCACTCTTTTTACCGTCGTTTCATTTGGGCAAAGCCTCCCTTTGTTGCTTCTATCTTCTGCAGCCGGCGGTTTGACTGGATGTATTTTCCCCCGGCTGGCCGTCCGGTTCTGGATCGGGTTGAGGAAGAAGAAGATCGAGCGGCAAATTCCTGACTTTCTGAAATTTCTTTCCGGCGCCGTCAAGGCGGGAGCTTCCGTCTCTGAAGCCATTCGACAGGGCGCCCGCGAACTGCCGTCGCCCCTTTCCAACGAACTTGAACTGATGCGGAAAAATATCCGGATGGGAAAATCGTTTGAAGAGGCACTGCTTCTCTTTCGTGAAAGGATAAACCTGGAGGAGGTCCGGCTTGTGGTGTCTGCACTCGTTCTCTCCAACATGGCAGGCGGCGCCCTGACCGGTACGCTTGAACGGCTGGAGAAGACTCTGGAGGAAAGGAAGAGGATCCGGGGTAAGGTTGCCTCCCTGACCGCGCAGGGGAAGATGCAGGGATGGATCGTGGGAGCAATTCCTCTGATACTGGGAGGGTTCCTATCGCTCTTTGATCCCGGCCTGATGGCCCCTTTCTGGACGACCCTTCCCGGAGCGATCGCGCTGATGTCGGTTCTTTTTCTGGAAGCGGCTGGATTTTATATGATCCGAAACATCGTGCGGGAGGAAACTTGATGACGGCTCTCCTTCTGTTCGTTATCTATTTTCTGGTTTTTTTTTCCGTTTCATGGACTGTCCGTTTGGTCACCGCTTCGGACCGCGCCCAGGCCGGCGCGTCTTTCGCGATTGTGTCCGAGCGCGCGAGGACGCTTTCCTCGGCAATCCGCTTCCCGGGAATAGCCCGTTATAAAAAGGCCATCGACGGTTTAAACGTTGTGGCGGGGCGAAAAACCGGGCCGGAGGCGTTTATTTTTAGTCAGGTAATATCAGGAATCGCCGGCGGTTTTCTGGGCGGCCTTTTCTTTTTTTTCGCCGGAAACGGGATGAGCGCCTTAGCGGTTGGCCTGACACTGATCGGTCTGTTGTCGGGACTTGCTTACCCGTGGTTCACGTTGAGAGCGATCGTCCGGGCCCGGCAGAAAGGGATGCTCAGGGAACTTTCATATTTTCTTGATCTCATGGTTCTTGGCGTTGAAGCTGGAATGGATTATGGTCAGGCCCTCTTGAAGATCCTTGATGCGGCTCCCCCGTCTCCGCTTCGCCAAACGTTCGAAGCCATGTCCGGGGAGATTCAGATGGGAAAGAGCAGGTCAGAGGCATGGAGGGAGTTCGCGAGAAAATGCGGGCTTCCGGAAATTCAATCGATGACCCTGATCTTTATTCAGGCTGATCAGGCGGGGAGTCCGGTGGCGGAAACGCTTCGCTCTCTTTCAGATGGAATCCGCGAGGAAAGATTCCGGCATGCGGAAAAGATTGCGTACCGGATGCCTGTGAGACTTCTTCTCCCGCTTTTAGGGTTTATTTTTCCCGCTGTTTTCATCCTCCTCTTTTTTCCGCTGGTGGTCAGGCTGTTACAGCTTTTATAAGGTATGGAAGAATGGAATTCAAGGAAGTAAAAGAGCTGGCCCGTGGAGGGATGTCGGTCGTCTACGAGGCCTTTTCAGAATCGCTGGGACGTCCGGTCGTTTTAAAAAAGATCCATCCGGCCCTGGCGTCCGATCCCGGTTTTTCCGGGAGACTGGAACAGGAAGCCGCGATTCTTTCCGGTCTTTCTCATCCCGGTATCGTCGGTTTTCTTGGCGCCCGGAAAAATTCCAAGCCGATTCCGGTCATCGGCAGCGATTCACTTCCCGTTGGTTCGTTTTTTTTGATCCTTGAAAAAATTGACGGGGCCTCTCTGGAAAAGATCGCCGGAAAGGAAGGCCCCCTTTCGGTCGATAAGGGAATGCTTCTCTTTGGGGGGATTTGCAAAGCGCTCGCCTATCTTCATGAACGGGATGTTTTTCATCTTGACCTTAATCCATCGAATATTCTGACCCGCCTGAACGGTGAGCCGGTTCTGGCCGATTTTGGCCTTTCCATTCTTCAGGGAGAAAAGGGCCGGACCCTTCCGCTCGATTTTAAACCGGCCACGCTGGCCTACCTCTCTCCGGAGGAAGCGGCGGGTCTTCCGGGAGATGGAAAGAGCGACCTTTTTGCGCTTGGCATGACCTTTTATTATCTCCTGGAAGGGCGAGGGTACTTCGATGGAGAGAGTCCTGCCTCGATCTGGAGAAGGCTGGTCTATGACGTCAGCCGGTTCGACCTGCGGTTCAGCCGTCCGGTCCCGGGATATTTCAGAGAGATCCTTCAAAGGATGGTATCCAGGCACCCTGAAG
>DATNMI010000112.1:0-1904 GCA_035602375.1 Nitrospiria bacterium
GACCTCGTTCTTGCCTCAATTACCCGTGCTATGAAAGACCGGAAGAATAATAATAATGGTAACGAAGCTCCCGCCCTTCCGATCAATCATAAGTTTGAGCTTTCCCCTTTTGATCTCTCATTTCTGAAGTCTATTAAGGTAAAAGAAGACCCGTCCGACCTTTCAGAAACCAATTAAGAAAAATCCAATTTTTATAAAATATTTTGATCCTTTGGTTTGACTTGCCCCCATTTTTTTGTTAGTCTCTAGAAGTTTTCCTGTATTATTTCTTCAATCTCCTGGTAATTAAAAAATGTCGAAAAATCAAACAGTTGAACTGGAATCTCTGAGCCAGAAACTCCGGCTGGAAATTCTTAAAATGATATTCGAAGCTCAATCCGGCCATCCGGGCGGTTCATATTCGGCGATTGACCTGATGACAGCGCTCTATTTCCGGGTAATGAGGCATGATCCTAAAAATCCGGAATGGCCGGACCGGGACCGGTTTATTCTAAGCAAGGGGCACGCCGCCCCCGCCCTCTACGCAGTTTTGGCCTACTCTGACTATTTTCCGAAAAAGAACCTGAACACGTTAAGAAAAATGGGAAGCCCCCTGCAAGGGCACCCGGAAAAGAACAAACTCCCCGGAGTTGAAGCAAGCACCGGCTCTCTCGGACAGGGGATCTCGATTGGAATCGGAATGGCGCTCGCGGGAAAACTCGACAGAAAAGACTACCGGGTTTATGTCCTGGTGGGAGACGGAGAAATCAACGAAGGCCAGGTCTGGGAAGCGGCGCTCTTTGCCGGCGCCCGGAAACTGGACAATCTTGCCGTGATCGTTGATAACAACGGCTATCAGCTCGATGGAAGCGTGGATGAAATTCTCCCCCTTTCGCCTTTGAGAGACAAATGGAAGTCTTTTGGCTGGAATGTGATTGAGATTAACGGCCACCGGATGGATGAAACCCTGAAAGCCTTTGAAGAGGCCAAAGCCTGCAAAGGGATGCCGTCCGTGATTCTGGCTAAAACGGTTAAGGGAAAAGGGGTTTCGTTCATGGAAAATAATAACGATTTTCATGGCATGGCCCCAACCAAAGATCAATATGAAAAGGCCTTGCGGGAGTTAGCCCATGCTTAGGGTAGTCGGGAATCCGGAAGAGAAGCCGGCGGTTCGGAAAAAAGTCCTTGGAAAAGCCACGCGTGACGCCTACGGCGAGGTTCTGGTGGAGCTTGGCCGGGAAAATCCGGATATTGTCGTATTAGACGCCGACCTTTCAAAGTCGACCAAGAGCAATCTTTTTGCCAAGGCGTTTCCTGACCGTTTTTTTAATTTCGGTATCTCCGAGGCGAACATGGTGTCGGCGGCGGCCGGTTTCGCCTCCTCGGGGAAAATCCCGTTTGCTTCGAGCTTTGCCTCGTTTTTGATTTGCAAAGGCTTTGACCAGATCAGGATGGGCATTGCCAACCCCCATTTGAATGTCAAACTGGTCGGTTCCCATGGCGGGATTTCGCTGGGGGAAGATGGCGCATCCCAGCAGAGCGTTGAGGATTTTGCGCTTGCTCTTGCGCTTCCCCGACTTGCCGTGCTTCACCCGGCGGACGAGATTTCAACAAGAACCCTGACCCGGCAGATGGCTTCGCGCCCCGGTCCGGCCTATTTGAGAACCGGCAGGCCGAAAGCCCCCCAGATTTATACGCCTGAGACTAAAATTCAGATCGGCCGGGCGAATATTCTGAGGGAGGGATCGGACCTGACGATTTTTGCCTGCGGCCTAATGGTCTGGGAAGCCCTTGAAGCGGCCGATCTTCTGGCCCAGGACGGACATCAGGCATCTGTCATTGACATGCACACCCTCCGTCCCCTCGATGAAAACGCGGTTTTCACGGCGGCAAGAGACACGAAGGCTTTTGTGGTCGCTGAGGAA
>DATNMI010000116.1:0-1321 GCA_035602375.1 Nitrospiria bacterium
ATCGGCACCTTTATTCTGGAGCCGTTCCTGGTTGCCGGTTCTTTTTAAAAAGCTCTACAGGGTAACCGCAATGTTGGCTTCGAGCTTCAAACGCTTGAGGAAGGGTTCCAGTCCCATTTTTTCAACCATTGCGAGAAAAACCGATATGACGGTGGGATCGAACTGGGTGCCGGAGAACCGTTTTAGCTCCTCGCAAAGAGTTTCATAGGTATAGGCCTTCCGGGTAACGCGGCTGCTCATCATCGCGTCAACGGTATCGGCTACCGCCAGGACCCTGGCCCCCAGTGAAATCTGGTTTTCCTTGAGTTTTCTCGGATAACCGGTTCCGTTCCACCATTCATGATGGGAATGGACAAAATCAAGAACGGCCTCCGGAAGTTCAATGGGTTGAAGAATTTTTACGCCGTTAGCCGGATGCCCTTGCATCATTTCAGTCTCCTGATCGTCCAGCTTCCCGTCTTTCTGAAGCAGCCTGTCCTGCATGCCGATCTTTCCGATATCATGCAGAAGACCCGCGAGGGCAATATCCTCCGCTTGCTTTGAAGGGATTTTCATTTCTTCGGCCAGCATTTTTGAAATCATTGAAACCCTTGTAGAATGTCCCGGCGTGTAAACATCCCTGACCTCCATGGCCGAAAGGAACGCTTCGATTGTTTTCAGATAGTTTTTGTTGATCCTGTCATAAAGAGTGGCATTGCCGATGGCGGCGGTTGAAATACCGCCAAGAATGGATGCCAGTTCCATATCGCTTTCGGTAAATGGCGGAGACTCTTTTGTTTTCGCCAGATTCAGAACCCCGATGACCTGCTTGTTTGCCATAAGGGGAACAGTCAGAGAGGATTGAATCTCCTGATTCTGAAGGTGCTGTGCCAGATCAGGATCCGCGGTCTCCTTTCCCATGAGGATGATCGGTTCTCCTGTCAACGCGACCTTTCCTGATACCCACTCCCCCAGCTTTTTCCTCATTTTCTCGGGAAAAATAGCATCAAATCCGGAATGGGCCTTGACGACGAGCTCGCGGGTCTCTTTTTCAAGGAGCATGAGTGACCCCCGGTCGGCTTTTGTTTCTCTCTGGGCGACCTCAAGAATCTTTGGAAGGAGCGTGTCAAGACGGACTTCTTTCATGAGCGACTGATTAATTTCAAAAAGTCCCATCAGGGATTTCATCCGAAGATTCTCGCGTACCATTTCGTTCATGCCGGAGGCATATTCAATGGCTTTTAACAGCTCTTCTTCGGTAAACGGCTTGAGGAGGAACCCGAGGGCGCCCTGTTTCAGAGCTTCTATGGCGGTTTGAATCGTCCCATGTCCGGTCATGATC
>DATNMI010000124.1:0-1406 GCA_035602375.1 Nitrospiria bacterium
ATTCCTCAATCTGCGAAAAAGAGACGGAGGGGGAAGTGAACGGCCTCGAAATAAAGGAACCATTTCACGTTCGCCGGCCTGTTTCGCCAGCTTCTCTGCTGGTGCAAAACATATTAGCCCGGGTGGGGAATCCTCCTGTGCGGGTGATTTTGTGGGATGGCACGGTGATCGCGCCTCCGGGAGGACCCCCTGAATTGTCCATCCGTTTCCGGAAGAAGTCCGCGCTATTTCATCTTTTTCTGGATCCGGAGGCCTATTTTGGCGAGGGCTATGCTTCAGGTCTCATCGAAATCGAGGGGGACCTTGTCAGGTTCCTCGAAACCATTTATCTCTCTCTTTCCGGCATAAAAATCAGCCCGATCTGGTCCCTCTTTCCCAAGAGAGCGCGGAATAATCAGAGCCGCTCGCTTCAAAACATCCATAGCCATTATGATATCGGGAACGCTTTTTACCGGCTCTGGCTCGACCCTGAGATGCTTTACACCTGCGCCTATTTTCCGCGACCCGACATGAGTCTGGAAGCCGCCCAGACCGCCAAAATGGATTATGTCTGCCACAAGCTTCAGCTAAGAGCTGGAGAGGAGGTGGTGGAAGCGGGTTGCGGATGGGGCGCCCTGGCCCTCCATATGGCGAAGTATTACGGCGTCCGCGTCAAGGCCTACAATATTTCGCGAGAGCAGGTATCCCAGGCCCGAAAAAGAGCCGCGGAAGAGGGGTTAAGCGGGAGGGTGGAATTCATTGAAGAAGATTACCGGAAAATTCGGGGGCAGTTTGACGCGTTCGTCTCCGTAGGCATGCTTGAGCATGTCGGCCCTGAAAACTATCAGGCGCTGGGCGGCGTCATTCATGGATGTCTTAAGGAAAGGGGGAGGGGACTGATTCACACCATAGGGCGGAACAGCCCCGCGACCCTCAGTGAATGGGTAGAACAAAAGATTTTCCCCGGGGCCTATCCCCCGACTTTGAAAGAGATGATGGCGGTCTTTGAGCCCTGCTCATTCTCGATTTGCGATATTGAAAATCTGAGGCTCCATTACTGGAAAACGCTCGAACATTGGCTTTTCCGGTTTGACGCCGCCGAGGAGACAATCAACCGGATGTTTGACCCCGCTTTTACGAGGGCCTGGCGCCTTTATCTGGCAGGCTCTCTTGTGGCGTTCAAGACAGGGACCCTTCAACTGTTTCAAGTGGTTTTTACCCGTGACCGGAACAACGAGATTCCATGGAGCAGGGATTACATTTATGGAAAAGTTTGACGCTGTCATAGCGGGAGGCGGACCGGCCGGGTCCACTTTCGCATGGCGATTACAGAAATCGGGCATGAAGACGGCCATCCTTGACAAAGCGGTTTTCCCGCGGGACAAGGTTTGCGGGGGATGGATTACGCCTGCGGTTCTCGATCTGCT
>DATNMI010000163.1:0-4801 GCA_035602375.1 Nitrospiria bacterium
CTTCCGTCGCCGCTGATATTAATCACCAGGCTGTCGCGAAAGGCGGCCTGTGCGCCGAGGGCGGCTGGAAATCCGTATCCCATCGTTCCAAGACCGCCGGAGCTTAAGAATGTGCGGGAGCGGTTGAACTTGTAAAATTGCGCGGCCCACATCTGGTGCTGCCCCACATCGGTGGAGACAATGGCGTTTCCGTGCGACAGTTCATAGAGTTTTTCAATGACAAACTGAGGCTTGATCACGGTCGGCTCCTGCGCATAAACCAATGGCCGCTCTTTTTTCCATTTCTCAATCTGGTCATGCCAGGATCGGCGGATCGCCGCCAGATCACCATTGGATTCAAGGGACTCTTTGAGAATGCCGTTTAACTCCCCCAGAACGGTTTTCACATCCCCCACGATCGGAACATCCACCTTGAAGTTTTTCCGGATCGACGTCGGGTCGATATCGATATGAATCACATTGCAATTGGGCGCAAAATCGGCAATTTTCCCGGTCACGCGGTCGTCAAAACGGGCGCCGACGGCAATTAAAAGGTCGCAATCGTGAACCGCCCAGTTGGCATAAGCTGTTCCGTGCATTCCGAGCATACCCATCGACAATGGATGGGTGCCAGGAAACGCTCCCAGTCCCATCAGCGTCATGGTGACCGGAATCTGGGTCATTTCAGCCAGCTGACGGATTTCATCGTGAGCGTTGGAAAGAACGACGCCTCCGCCCACATAAAGGACCGGTTTACGGGCCCTGGAGATCGCAAGGGCGGCCTGCTTGATCTGCCATTTATTTCCCTGAACGGTCGGGTTGTAGCTACGCACGGAGACCTTGTCGGGATATTTGAACTCTGTTTGGGCAAAGGTCACATCTTTCGGAAGATCGATCAACACCGGACCGGGACGGCCGGTGGAGGCGATGTAAAATGCTTCCTTAATGGTTGCGGCCAGATCGTTCACATCCTTGACAAGGTAGTTATATTTGGTGCAAGGGCGGCTGATTCCGACAATATCGGCCTCCTGGAAAGCGTCGTTCCCGATCAGGTGGGATGGAACCTGTCCTGTAATCACGACAAGCGGAATAGAGTCCATATAGGCATCTACGAGGCCGGTCACCGTGTTCGTGGCGCCCGGACCGGAAGTCACAAGCACCACGCCTGTTTTTCCGGTCACCTTGGCGTAGCCTTCCGCCATATGCATGGCGCCCTGTTCATGCCGTGTTAAAATCACCTTTAAGGCTTTTTCCTGGTACAGGGCGTCAAAGATTCCGAGAACTACCCCCCCAGGGAGTCCGAAAATGGTATCAACGCCTTCTTTTTTCAACGATTCAATCAGAATCTGGGATCCGGATATTTTCATAACAGAAACCTTTGCTCTTTTCTTCAATTCCCGAACAGATTATCGGGTTTCCTGTTTCAGTAAAATCAAGGGCTTATGGATTCCCTCATTTGCGGGAATAAACGTCCTGCGGACGATCCTGTTTCAAACAGGGTCCTTACTCAATTTAAAGTAAATGGAAATAAAAAAGGGACGATATTTCAATAAATTAGCACATTACCAGAAATACCGTCAATATGAAAATAGAGAGACGGAGGGGTCAGCGGCCTTCCATGAGGAGAAGGTTGGGGTTTTCCATATGCGCGATGATGACGTTGAGAAACCTGCCGGCGTCACCGCCGTCGATCAGGCGATGATCAAATGAAAGGGAAAGGGGCGCGATCTTCCGGACCGTCACCAGCCCGTCTCTGACGACAGGCTGGTCGTCAATTTTCCCTATCCCTAAAATGGCCGCCTCAGGGTAGTTAATGATCGGCGTTCCGTAAATTCCGCCGATGACCCCGTAATTGGTCAGCGTAAAGGTGCTCCCCTTGAGGTCCTTTAAATCAATCGTTCTCTCGGCGGCTTTGCGGGAAAGGTCCGACAGCTCTCGTGCAAGTTCAAGAATGTTTTTCTGATCGGCGTTCCGGATCGCAAAAACAATCAGGCCGTTCGGAGTGTCAACGGCAATTCCCATGTGGTAATATTTTTTGAGGATAATCTCCTGCCGTTCCTCGTCCAGACTCGAATTGAAATAAGGAAATGCCTTCAGCCCCGCGATGACCGCCTTGATGATAAACGGGAGAAAGGTTAATTTTATCCCCTGCTTCTCTACCATTCCTTTCTGCTGTTCGCGGACCTCTTGAAGCCGGGTCATGTCGGCCCGGTCCATGAAGGTAACATGGGGAATCTTATGGACCGACTCGGCGACCTGCCTGGCCGCCGACCTTCGCATTCCCTTAAAAGCGATCCTCTCTTCCGCTTCCTCCGATTTCCCCTGAGGGGATACCGAAGGCCGGGAGCCCTGTTTTTCGATATCTTCCCTCCGGACTCTCCCTTCGGGGCCTGTTCCCCGGACTTTGCTGATTTCGATGTTCAATTTTTTGGCCAAAGTCCGGACCGAGGGAATTGCCCTCGCTCGCCGGCCCGGTTCGGACCCGGACAGCTCCCTTTGGATATCCGGGCTCGCCGAGCCAGGCTCTTCCGTCTCTTCGGGCGCTTCCTCGAGATGACCGACGACGGAACCCGCGTCTTTCTTCTTCCGGCCGTTTCCGGCGAATAAGGAGGGGTGAACCTGCGCCCCCTCCTCCGCGAATTCAACCAGGATGTGCCCTACCTGAATGGTCTCCCCCTCTTTGCCATGAATCGCCGATATTTTCCCGGCGAAGGGGGAGGTCACCGGAACAATCGCCTTATCGGTTTCAATTTCCAGAAGAGGCTGATCCACCTGCACGGTCGTGCCGGGGGAGACAAGCCAGTGGACGATCTCCCCTTCGGTAATGCCTTCTCCAAGATCCGCGAATTTAAAAATTTTCCCCATGTCGACGCACGCCTATTTAAAGAGCTGTTGTTTAAAAGCTGAGAACCTCTTTGACTGCTTCAATGACAGAATCAGGACCTGGAAGATAAGTCATTTCGAGTTTTGGCAGAGGAATAGGCGTATTAAACCCGGCGACCCTTTTCACCGGCGCCTCCAGATAGAGAAGCGCTTTTTCCTGAATCAGGGCTGCAATCTCGCCACCGAGCCCTCCGGTCAAAGGGGCTTCATGGACCACCACAGCCCGGCCGGTCTTTTCAACGGACCTGATCACCCGATCAATGTCCATCGGATAGAGAACGCGGAGGTCGATGACCTCAGCTTCCACCCCCTCGCGGGAGAGAGCCTCCGCCGCTTTCAAAGTGACATGAATCATCGCTCCCCAGGAGATCAGCGTCACATCCTTTCCGGACCGGGCCACCCTTGCTTCAAAAAGGGAAAGATTCTCTTCCCGGATCTCTTCGCGGACCGCCCGGTAGATCCGGGCCGGCTCTAGAAAAAGCACCGGGTCAGGGTCGCGGATAGCCGCCTTAAGCAGATTCCGCGCGTCTGAGGGCGTTGAGGGAACGACGACCTTGATCCCGGGAATATGGACGAAACAGGCTTCCATGCTTTCGGAATGATGTTCCGGCGCATGAATCCCGCCGCCATAAGGGGTTCGGATAACCATCGGGCAATGATACCGTCCCCGCGTCCGGGTTCTGAGACGGGCGGCATGGGAAATAATCTGTTCCATGGCGGAATAGATAAACCCCAAAAACTGAATCTCCACCACCGGAACAAGGCCATAGGCCGCCATCCCGATGGCTGTCCCTATGATCGCGGTTTCGGAGAGCGGGGTATCGATGACCCGTTTTTCACCAAATTTCTCCAGCAACCCTTCCGTCGCGCGGAACACACCGCCGTCTTTACCGACATCTTCTCCCATGACGACGACGGAAGAATCGCGCTCCATCTCTTCCCGAAGGGCCAGGTTTACGGCCGAAACCAGATTAAGTTTTTCCACCGCTTACTTCTCTCCCTGTTTTTCCAGAAACTTTTTCTCCTGCTCAAGAAGGTCCGGAGTCTGTTTTTCAAACACATTTCTGAAAATTTCGAGCGGATCAGGCGGCGGCGTCTCCTCATACTCTTTCACGGTCTCCGCGATCTTCTTGCGGGAGGAGGCGATAATCTCTTCCTCATAGGAGGCGGACCAGAGACTGTTTTTTTCCATATATTTTTTAACCCGGAGAAGCGGATCTTTCTTTTCCCAGGCTTTTACTTCATCGGCATCGCGGTACCGGGACGCGTCGTCAGCGGTCGTATGGTCGGACATCCGATAGGTCACCGCCTCGATCAGGGTAGCGCCCCCTCCGTTTCTCGCCCGATCCAGCGCTTCCTTGACCGTTCCATAAACGCCGAAGATGTCGTTCCCATCCACCTGTATTCCGGAAATTCCATAAGCAATCGCCTTTTGCGCGATTGTCGGAGAGCGGGTCTGCCTGGAACGGGGAACGGATATCGCCCACTGATTGTTCTGGCAGAGGAAGACGACTGGAAGCGAAAACACCCCGGCAATATTCACGGCCTCGTGAAAATCTCCCTTGGAGGTAGCGCCATCCCCAAACGTCACAAGGACCGCGACGGGGTCTCCCTTGATCCGGGCGGCCCAGGCGGCGCCAACCGCGTGGGGAATATGCGTGCCGACGGGGATCGCGATCGGAAAGTCATTCTGTTGCAACGGAACAGCGTTTCCGCGCTCGTCTCCCGACCAGTAAAGAAAGAGGGTTTTCAGCGGCAGGCCGCGCATCAGCGAAATTCCGACATCGCGAAAGGCAGGGAACCACCAGTCGGACGCCTGCAAGGCCACCCCCGCGCCGATCTGCGTCGCCTCCTGGCCTCGAATTGAGGCGTAGGTCCCCAGGCGTCCCTGCCTCTGAAGGTTCAGCGCTTTTTCATCAAACGTTCGGGCAAGGACCAT
>DATNMI010000175.1:0-3014 GCA_035602375.1 Nitrospiria bacterium
TATCATAAAGCGCCCCGGATCGGTCTTTGATGGAAAAAAGAAGGGAGGTTTTGTCATGGCCCGTACTCGCCAGCCCCTTTCGGGAAATAATCAGGAACCGGGTGGTATTATGGGGGTTGTCCTCAATCCGCCGGGCAAGAATTTTTAAACCATACATTTTCGCAGCCAGCTCGCTGGCAATCGCCCCGGTTGTCGGGTCGTCCAGGCAGATCTCGGCGGCCCGCGATGTGCTTTCCACTTCCGTCATCTGGACATGCCCAAGGTTCTTGGCGATCCAGCGCTGGCACTGCATGATCGGCTGATGATGGGAATAGACCCGCTTCAGGTTTTCAATCCGCGGCGATTCAGACATCAGAAAATTGTGGATCTCAAGAAAAATTTCCCCGGTAATTTTAAGGGGGGTATCGACAAAAAGGTCGAGGGTATTGGTCACGGTCCCCTCGGTGGAGTTCTCGATCGGTACCACGCCATACTCGGCCCGGCCCTGTTCCACTTCGGTAAAAATCTCCTTGAAATTCGATACCGGAACGAAATGAACGGAAGCTCCGAACTTCTGGATGCAGGCCATGTGGGAAAAGGTGGCCTTGGGACCGAGAAACGCGATTTTTAACTGGCCTTCAAGGGAGAGGGAGGCCGAAATGATCTCCCGGAAAATAGTCCGGATGCTTTCGTTCGAAAAGGGGCCCCGGTTGGCTTTTTCAAGCCTCTCGAGAATTTGACGCTCGCGGATAGGGGAATGGAGGTCGAGGTTTTCCCGCTGTTTGATCTTGCCGACTTCAAGAACCTGGCGGGCTCGCCTGTTTAAAAGGTTCAGGAGCTGGTCGTCGATGGCATCTATTTTTTTTCTGATCTGGGGCAATTTCCCCATGAGGAGGAAAAACCTCTTTTTCCTGGATTTAATTCCGCCGGAAAAACGCTCCGGGGAATTAGAAGTGTATTAATATATGCTATCTAAGCGCCTTTTGCAACCGGTTTCTATAATAGTTACATAGTCTAAAGCTCGAAGCTGTAAAGTTAAAACCTCAGGACAAAAACATCTTAATACCTTACTTCGAGCCTTCAGCCTCCAGCTTTAATAAACGCTTGAACAGCGTTGGAGGCCGGTTTATCATTGAATTCGAAAACGATTCTTTAGCAGTGCCATCCAATCTTAAAAACAATGATCAAGGGAGATCTATCGTGACAAGAAAGACACATCTGGTTGCCAGGCTTTCTTTTTTACTCGCAATGCCTGCTATCTTCTTTTTCTCATCCCTCACGGCAGCCGCAGCCGAGTATACCCTCGATAAAGAGCATTCCCACGCCGGTTTCCAGGTCCGCCATATGGTCAGCAGGCTCCAGGGAGAATTCAAGGAGATCGAAGGGGAGTTCAATTTCGATGAAAAATCCCCCCAGGCTTCAAAAGGGAAATTCACGGTCAAGGCCGCCAGCATCAATACGAACCATGAAAAACGGGACAAACACCTCCGCTCCGCGGATTTCTTTGATGTGGAAAAGTTTCCGTCCCTGACATTTGAAACAAAAAAAATCACCCCGGCCGGCGATAAGAAATACAAGCTGGAGGGGGACTTCGGCCTTCATGGCGTCACCAAACCGGTTACCTTTGATGTGGAATTCCTTGGCGCCGATAAAGACCCCTGGGGAGGAAAGAGAGCCGGATTTACGGCTACCGCCAAGATCAACCGGAAAGACTATGGAATGGTCTGGAACAAGGTTTTGGACAGCGGCGGGTTCCTGGTCGGGGACGATGTTGAAATTGTCATCCAGGTGGAAGCGATCGAGAAAACCGCTAAAAAGTAACCTGCCTTACAAATGTGCGCCATTTGCGGAGGAGGAGACCGGGGAACGCCTGTCTTCCGCTTCGTCCTCCGCTTTCATTTTTTCCGCCATCTCATCAAGATGTCTCATGACCGCTTCATTCACGCTTCCGGCGGGGAATTTTCCGTCCGGCTGGAGCGCCCCGGCAGGCGTACCGGTCAGGATCTCCAACGCCTCATCCACATGCGTCACGGCATATATATGGAATTTACCCCCGGCGACTGCCTTGATCACCTCGTCCCGGAGCATCAGGTGTTTGACATTGGCCCTCGGAATGATCACCCCCTGGGTCCCTGAAAGCCCGAACGCCTTGCAGACCGAAAAGAAACCTTCGATCTTTTCATTGACCCCCCCGATTGCCTGAATCTCCCCCCTCTGGTTGATCGAACCGGTCATGGCGATCTCCTGCTTGATCGGAATATCTGAAATCGAAGAGAGAATGGCCGCCAGTTCCGCCGCCGAAGCGCTGTCGCCGTCGACCTCGCCGTAACTCTGTTCGAAGGCCAGCGTCGCCGAGAGAGAGAGCGGGTTCTCCGAGGCATATCGCCCCCCCAGGTAGCCGGAAAGGATCAGGACCCCCTTGTTATGGGTCTTTCCGCTCAATTTCGCTTCCCGCTCGATGTTGACAATTCCCCCTTCTCCCAGAAAGGTCCTCGCGGTGATCCGGGAAGGCTTGCCGAAAGCGAAATCCCCCATTTCATAGACAGAGAGGCCGTTGACCTGCCCCGTGACCGCCCCTTTGACTTCCACCATCAGGGTCCCTTCCGAGATCAGCTCCTGCAAGTACTCCTCCAGAAGGTTTGAGCGGCGGATCTTCTCTTCGACGGCCCGGTCAACATGCCGGGCGGAGACCAGAGCCTTTTCCTCCTTGCCGGCCCAGTAACTCGCCTCCCGGACCAGGTCGGCGAGATCGCTGAACCGGAGGGAAAGTTTTTTCTGATGACCGACCCACCGTCCGATCTCGTCAAGCGCCGCTGCCGCTGCCGTCCGGTCAAAATGCCGAAGCCCTTCATCCTGGCAGAGCTTCGCTATAAACCGGCCATATTCCGTCGAAGAATCGTCCCTCCGCTCCTGCTGAACGTCGAAATCGGCCTTCACCTTGAAAATCTTTCCAAAATCTTCATCGTAGGCATGAAGGAGGTAGTAGATCACAGGACTGCCAAGGAGGACCACCCTGACCTTTACCGGAATTGGAT
>DATNMI010000011.1:0-8300 GCA_035602375.1 Nitrospiria bacterium
CCTCTACAATCACCACGCAGGTCTGCTTGGTGATCGCGATGGGCGGAAGAGCAAATTTAACCGCCAGATCAATCACCGGAACCACGCTTCCCCGGAGGTTGATGACCCCTCGCACGGAAGCCGGCACGCCCGGCACCCGGGTCACCATTCCAAATTCGATGATTTCTTTTACCTGAAGAATCTCTATCGCATATTCCTCACCGCCTATAAAAAACGTTAAGAACTGCGTCTGATCCAGCATGGCGATGCCTATGGCGCCAGTTTCGTACGTGCTTTCCATAATTCGATCTCCTTCATGATCCGCTTCCTATTTTGGCTTCCGCGTCAGTTTCCGAAGCCCGGAAGACCGCCTCACGGACCAGGCTTGGAACGTCCAGAATCAAGGCGACCCTTCCATTGCCCAGGATGGTCGATCCGGAAACGCCCGGAAGCCCGTGAAAAAGTTTGCCAAGAGGCTTGATCACTGCCTGACTTTCGCCATAAAGCAGATCTACCGCCAGACCGGCTCTTCCTCCCGCATGCTGTACAATCACAATATTCTCCCGGCCCGAACGTTTTACCTCAAATTGAAACACATTCCTCAAGCGGAGATAGGGGAGCGGCTCACCCCTCAGATTGATAAAACCGGCTTCCCTATCGTTTTCCCTCTGTTCGGCCGGCATCTCAAGACATTCCACCACGGCATCCAGGGGGATGACACAGGTTTCTTCCTGGACCCCCACCATAAAGCCTTCTATGATCGCCATCGTCAGGGGGAGGCGCATGTTGAATTTAATTCCTTGTCCTTCCCGGCTTTCCAGGGCTACGGTTCCCCTGAGCGATTCAATATTTCTCCGGACCACGTCCATTCCGACCCCTCGGCCGGACATATCCGTGACCTTGTCAGCGGTGGAGAAACCGGGCTCAAAGATCAGCCGGTAGACTTCATCATCCGACGGGTTCTGGGCCTCCGTGAGAAGTCCCTTAGCGCGGGCTTTTTCAAGAATTCTTCTTCTGTTCAACCCGGCGCCGTCATCTTCCATCTGAATAACAATATTTCCGGCGTCATGAAAGGCTCGGAGGGTTACTGTACCGCAGGGATCTTTTCCGGCTGCTTTTCGTTTCTCAGGGGACTCAATTCCATGGTCCATGGTATTCCGGATCATATGGGTCAAGGGGTCGTTTAGATGCTCGATCACGGTGGTGTCCACCTCTACATCTCCCCCCTCGATCTGAAGACGGGCGGTCTTTCCCATCATTTGCGCGATATCCCGGACAGTCCGGATATGCCGCTGGAACATGGGGCCGATCGGCACCATGCGGACCTTCATGATCTGCTCCTGGAGTTCGATAAAAAGAGCGTCGGGCATGGCCTGCGCCTCCATGAGCGCCTCAACAGACAATCCTTCTTCCATCATCTGGCGCACCCGGCCCCTCGCGATGGTGATTTCGCCTGTCAAATTGAGTATTCTATCCAGTTTTGCGATATCGACGCGAAGTGTTTTGTTCTGGTCGAGCCAGGCCCGGGCATCTTCCGTGCGGCGGCCAAACGGCCTTTTTCTAAAATGTTTATTAACCGTATCCCCCGCGACAATGATATCCTCCTCTGTGCCGGGAATATGATTTTTCAGCCTAGTGAGAAGCTCGCCAGCCTGGGGCGGAACCGATTCGCTCCCGGCCACTGCTTCGGGCACCACCTGGCTCATCACATCCTTGACCTGGAGGAGAAGCGTGATTAATCCGTTATCGACCGGAATGAGTTTATTCTTGACCTTTTGAAGGACATCTTCCACGCCATGCGCGAATTCCGCAATCCGGGGGAACCCGAGCGAGGAGGTATTTCCCTTCAGGGTATGCATATACCGGAAAATGGATTGGATAGATTCATCATCCCCGGGATCGCTTTCAAGTTTAATGAGCGCGTCCTCCATCTTGGTGAGCTGCTCAAGGGATTCCGCAAGAAACGTTCTCATGATCATTTCGCGATCGATTTCCATATGTATTTCTCCTTAAAGAAGCTTGACCCAGACGGTTCCATCTTCGGTATGAAAAATAAGTTTTCTGCCGTTCCTTCCGCCGACATCCTCTCCGGCAATTCTAATCTTCTCTTCCTTTAGTACCTTTTTGGCAATTTCTATGTTTTTGAGCCCTAGATGCTGGCCCTCATCCCGAAAGGCCTGGATCACACACCCGCCTCCAAATATCTTGGCCTGAATATTCTCCCGGGAACACCCCATGAGGTCCATTTTCCGGATTAAATTTTCCATGGAAAGATTTCCGAACCGGAGCGCCGCGGCGCCTTCCCCTTTTCCATAAGGGAGAAGAAAATGATTAAGCGCTCCCGCCTTCAAAACCGGATCCCACAGGCATACCCCGACGCACGATCCCAGTATTGTGGTAATGACAGTCGGTTCAGTTGAGGCAAAGAGCTGGCCCGGGTGGAGATAAACGGAAGTAACGGTACTCAACCGCCCTCTCCCACACCGCTTGTTGCCCTGGCGTGTAAATACGCCGCATAGAGCGCCATCGCCGCATGCAACGCGAGAAGGTCAAAGAGCTCCCGATCTACCTCCTCAAGTTCGGATTTATGCTGAAGCAGGCGGAATATCGCGATTAGTCCGATAACCTTTCCCTCAAATTTTAACGGGATACAGGCGGTCAGATTTTCCTCATATGCTTCCCGATCACTCTCTTCAAGCGCCGTAATATGAAATGCTTCCCCGGACCGGATCACTTTTCCAAAAACACCGGAGCCTGAAGAGACGTTTCTAAAACTGTTTTGATTAATACCATAGGAGGAGGCCAGATTCATTTTTTTCGTGGCCATATCGCAATCGAAAATCGCGATCTCCTCCGAACCGACCAGATTGATAATGATCTCCTGGATAATCGATAGTATCTCTTTCTTATCAAGGGTCCCGTGGAGGCGGTAGACGGCCACGAAAAGGTTGGCCAGGTTGACATTCTTCTCTTCAATTTCGACAAAATCTTTTGAGTACTGTGTGTTTTCGGATTCCATTTTGGCCAATTGCCTCTGGAGTCCGATGTTTTCCTGCTCCTGGAGGCTCAATTCATGCCGAAGCCCGGCGACCTGCTCTTCCAAACGGAGTTTTTCAGTATTGAGGGCTGCCGTCATAGCCCTCAGTTTTTCATTTTCGCCCAGGATATTCTGGCTTATTTTCCGAGCGTCATCCTGTGCCTTTTGAATATAAAAAGGCAGATTGTTTTTTTCCCCCGGCATCGCGATCCCCGCTCATTTTATATTTTGGCTGATTTTCACATTTCGTCCGCCTGGTCCGACTATTCTCCCAGATAGTTTTTGACCTTGGAGAGAAGTTCTGCGCCATTGATCGGCTTGGTGATGTAATCGGTACAACCGCTTTCATACCCTTTTTCCATGTTCTCGGCTTCTCCCCGCGTCGTCACGAGAATGATCGGAGTATTTTCCATGTCAGCGCGGGTTCTCAGGTATTTACAGGTATCAAATCCGTTCATTTTCGGCATCATGACATCAAGCAATATCAAATCCGGTTTTTCCAGACCAGCCTTCTTGATGGCCTCTTCCCCATCTTTTGCAGTGACCACCTTGTATGAGCCCTTGCTAAGGATCACCTTTTCCATGAGCAAGATGGTATCTGCATCATCCACAATCAGGATCTTTTTAGGCATGCTTCCCCCTTGATTTAACCAAATATGAGTTCATGCTTAAGTTTATCTTATTAAATGGAACTGTCAACCTTGTTCCAGTCGAATATTACGGAAGGATCTGTACGTCGATTTTAAAAATGAATCATCGGGGGATTTCAGGGAGTTATTTCATCTAATCTTGATGAGCCAGGAGGAGGTTTTTGCTTTCGGCAGAGCGCAGGGCGCCTGGCACCTTTAACTGTGAATGAGGTTAAGCTGTCGGGCGATGATGTCGTGATTGAGCCAAATGACCGGATTTGACGGATGAGATGCCTCGCAGAACATGAGAGGTCCTGTTCCTTCCAGTACCAGGGCGCTCAGGTGATCGGCAACAAGCGCTTTCCGATCTATATGCATCTGGGTAATGTCATCCGAAGTTTCAATCATTAATTCCGCGATCGCTTCGGTGTTGTCCATTGGCCACGCCTCAAATTTACGGAAATCGGCGGTCACGCTGTTTTTATTGTAGGCGTCGATTTTCAGCAGTACGCTTTCCAGTGAAACCCCTTCTTTCAATAACGCGCGACAGGCTTGCCACTGGGCTTCGGCCCAGGCGCTTCCATTTTCCTTCCTTAGCGCGGTGAGCAGTGGAAAGAGGGAGAGCTCAAGACCGACAAAAACATCGGAAGAATTGGTGCGGATCTCCGGGCAATTGAAGACCGTGGCCTTGATCCCCTGTTTCCAGGCATTCTTTGCGATATCTTCGAGGCGAATCTTGGCGTAACCCTGGGTGTAGTTTGGGTAGGTTTGCCATTGGTATTTGCCGTCGATGAGAATCTCGCTGCCGTGGTAGCCATAGGCAGTGTACCGCGCCTGTCCGCCGGTTTTCTCCAGCCGCGCGCGGATTGCCGCGCTTCCGTCGATAAGATGCTGTAAAGTGTTTGCGGTGACTTCGTTAAAATTCTTCAGGATCAACTTGCCAAGATCACTGTCGAGCATGCTGCGTGACGACATGAAACGATCACCAGAACCTTTGTAGACGCGGTTCGCGATAGCCAGAAACACCTTCACCTTGGGGATACCGCCGGCCATGGCATGGGCAAAAAGGACGTTTCTGCCGTCTCCGATTTGCCCGTCAAGATCGGACATTGCCTTTGCCATGGAATCTTTGAAGCGTTTAACTCCCGCCTCGCGGCACTTTTCAATGTGCCCCCAATCGAGCTTATCGCCCTGCCAGCTCCTGATCGTCATGGCGGACAGGAGATCAACGGGAGTGGGTTCGCCCGCAGGGGCATCCAGATCGAATCCGGCCATCAGCGGGACGTTGATGATACGCCCGCCAAGATTGGCCTCGGCCGCCGACAGTTCCTCCCCGGTGAGAGGGCGCAAAGCGTTGTTTTGGTCCCGGCGCCCGAGAGTCATGCCTACGATGGTCATTCCTGCCTTGCGTGCTTCATTAACCAGACCGTTAGCGTAACCTCGGCTGAAAAGCTCGCCGAAGAGCACGAAGACATCGCCCTTGCGAAAAATATTATTCTTCTGTGGAATCACTCTCAGCGCGGTTAGTGAAGTCATGGGAAAATTCTCCAAATGGGCCTGGATCTTACGAATATTATGATGAATTTCAAAATTATAACACGAAAGCTGTACGCTTTATGAAGAAATGCTTCCTTGACATTCAACCGGAAGCGCGTTGGTTCGATATCAAAACCCTTCCCGTAAAATGTCGAGGATCTCCTCTTCAGCCCGCTTTCTAAACGCAGGATCCTTTGCAGCGGAAGAGGCTCTTAACTTTTCCAGCTCATTCATGGCCTGGTCAGTTTTAAACTCCAGCCGGTAATATTTTGCAAGATGCCAGGACGCCTCCCTCGATTCTCCGGTTTTGGAATAAAGGGCCCCCAGGAGATAATGCAACACCGGATTTTCCGGACGAAGGGCAACCGCTTTCTCATAATGCTCCAGCGCCTGGGGATAATTCTTCTTCTGTTCATCAATCTCCCCTAGTATCTCTTCTCCCTCCGCGTTGGTCCGATCCAGCGTCAGGGCCCTTTTCGCCGACAATTCGGCATCATCCATCTTTTTCAGATTAAAAAACGTCCTGGCAATGTTTGAGTGATAAATAGACGCGCGCGGGTTGATCCGAATCGCTAACCCGTATTCTTCCATAGCCTCCTGAAGGTGATTGGTTTTGAAATAAACCAACCCCTTCAGATAATGATTTCTTTCCTCGGAAACGGATTTTCCGGAAATCTCATTTAAAAACTCTTCAATCGGTCTATCGGGCTCGCTTTCAAGCTCAACGAGCAGGCGCATGCGATCCCAATCGATGAAGATTTCAGACTTTGGACCCGGCGGGGGGAGGGCCCGGCTTAAAACTTCCATGTTCATCTCCCGTTCTTCGGACACCGGATGGGTGGAAAAATAGGCCGGGACAAGCGACGGATTGAATTTTTCATACTCCCGTAACGTATTAAAGAATTTCTTGAGCCCAAGCGGATTATATCCGGCCCTGTTTAACATCCGGAGGCCGACGGAATCCGCCTCTCGCTCATGCTCCCTGCTAAAGGAGAGGTGGGACGATTCAGACGCAAGCTGACCCGCCACAAGGGCCGCCGGCTCCCGGGTCAACAGCGCCGCCACAATGCCGGCTATGCTAAAAATATTGGCCTGTGCGTCTTCCTTAAAAAAATGATCCTTTTTGACATGGCCAATTTCATGGGAAAGAACCCCGGCAAGCTCATCGGGCCCGGTCATTTTTCCGAGCAGTCCGTCATAGATAAAGATATACCCCCCTGGAACGGCGAAAGCGTTAATCGTGTTATCCCGTATCACCATAAAATGAAAGGACGCGGGGTCTTCTCCGTTTGCAGCAAGAATTGACCTTCCAATTCCGCTGACCGCCCCATTGATTTCAGGGTCCTTGACAAAACGGACCTGTTTTCTGATCTCCGAGAGGAATTCGAGCCCTAATTTTTTGGATCTGGAAATGTCCTCATCGGATATTTTTAGGGGAGGCAGCGCGTCCTTGTGAGATGAACCGGTAACCGGCGGCTGGATCGCACAGCCGGAAATGGCCAGATTAAAACATGCCGTTAAGAGAATAATGAGCCCTTTCTGCCATGCGCTCTTATTATGGGTCACCGGCCAGCGTCCTTCATGACCGCTTCTATCTTGGATATTTCGTCTTTAACCTGCCGAACCTTTTCAGCCTCCTGCGGAGCGGCCCAGCGAATTGCGTCTCTGTAATGAACCAGGGCTTCGTTCAGCTTTCCGGCCTTTTCCAGAAGCATGCCGTAATTAATATGAGTCACCATCACAGCCGGATTTATCTGCATGCTCAATTCCAGCTCCTGCCTGGCGGCGTCTAATTCCCCTTTTGTCGCCAGAACCATGCCGAGATTGGTATGGGCCATAGGATGTTTAGGATTTAATTCAATGACCTTTCGATATTCTACAATCGCCTGGTCAGGCTGTTTTGACATGTAGTAAATATTGCCAAGATTATTGTGGGCATCCGTATAATAGGGATCAATGTTGATTGCCTCGATAAATTCCTTTTGGGCCGCCACAATCTCTTCATTTGCCTTTTTTATGTTATTGGCCGCGACATCTCTCTCGTAGAGGGCTTCGTAAGCGACCCCGATATCATTATGCGCCAGGGGGTTTCTAGGATTATTGGCAAGGAGCCCCTGATAGAGCTTGATCGCAAGCTCGAATTTTCCCTCTCTCTGAAGGGCGTTTCCGAGGTTATTGATCGCTTCCTGATTATTGTTGTCCAGACGAGCCGCTTTCTCAAAGGACCCGGAGGCCTCATCAAACCTGTTTTCCTCCAGATAGGCCTTTCCAAGATTATTCCACGCCCTCGATTTATTCGGAGCCTTTGCCACCACATCGCTCCAGAGCGAGATCGAGGATTTCCAGACTTTGTTTCTTTCGTAAGTTAGTCCGGCAAGGACGATAGAGATAAGAATTCCGCAAATAACAAAAACAATCTCCGGCTTCTGAAAACGTTTCGAGAAAAAATTAAAAACCAAAACGCCGATGAAAAGAAATAGAAAGACAGAGGGGAGGTAAAGACGGTGCTCGAAGACCAGATCAAGTTTAATAAAAGTTGATTCGATCACCTGGTTGATGAAATACCAGAGAATGGCAAAAGAGATCAGCGGAAATTGCCGGGCTTTCTTAATGGAGAAACCGATCATCAATAAAATCGCCGAAAGAGACAAAAATGTTGTTAAGGGATCAAAAAGAGAGTTTGAAAAAGGAAATTCATAATCAAGGGTCTGAAAGGAAGGAAGCGGAAAGATCATTAAAAATAAATAATAGAGTAATACCCGCCATTCGCTCATGGTCCGAAGAAGAGGGTCCATTTCTTCAGTGCCATACTGGGCCGTCAACATGGAATAAAGCGTGCCGGAGCCTTTAAAGGTCTGAATGACAAATAGCAGGCCGCCCAGGAACATAAGAAGAACCAGCGAGAAAATCGTCCATTGTTTTCTGGAAATTTGCAAATTAAAGCGGTTAATGAAAAACAGATCGTAGAGGAGCATCGTAACAGGAAGCGTGACGGCATTTTCTTTTGTTTCAAGGGCCAGAAACGCGGCAACAGCGGATATTCCGAACCAGAGATAAGACCGGGAACCGGCTTCTGTTCTTCCCTGGATGTAGGCAAGAAGAGAAAGAAGGTAGAACAA
>DATNMI010000188.1:0-9529 GCA_035602375.1 Nitrospiria bacterium
CCCCTTTGGGATGAATCCGGGCTCTCCCACGAACCGTTTGCGGGTGCAGAACCGGCAATAGACCGGGCATTGGCTGGTTAAATAGAGGAGGACCCTGTCCGGATAACGGTGGACGAGGTTTGGCACCGGGCTGTCGTGCCCCTCTGCCAGGGGATCATCCATGCAAGCGGAAGTCATCTGGCCTTCTTCCAGCGAAGGGATGACCTGCCGGGAGATGGAGTCCCCTTTTTCTTTCATCAGATTGAGAAGATAGGGGGTAATTCTCATCGGGTATTGTTTCACCAGCGCTTCCAGCTCTTCCCTGTTTTCCATGAGAGGAAAGTGTTGCGAAAGTTCTTCGATGCTCTCGATGCTCTCTTTAAGGTCTTTTTTCCATTGTTCAGGGGGATGGGCCATCAGACAGTTACTCCTTATTTCTTTTTTCCGTAGGTAGAATCAAGGTACTGGACAATTTTGTCTTCGTCATCGAGCATGACTTTTCCGTCGATCAGCACGGGGACCAGATATTGTCCCGAAGCGTCAAATACATCCTGGCGGTCCTGCCGGGCGGCCGGGACGTCAATTTTTTCATAGGGAAGACTCAACTCTTCCAGTTTGTCCCGGACCAGTTCGCAAAAAGGACACGATTCAAGATTGTAAAGTTTCATGACGAGACACCTCCTTGTGGATTTACCGGAGCCGGGGCGCAGGGGGCCATGATCGCGTCTGACATTCCGTGAATGATCTTTTTGTCTGCCGGACAGACCGTGGCCAGAACGCCTCCCAGCCTGACCTGGCGATCAGAGGCAAAGTAATAGGGGCAGAGCCTGACCCTGCCGGTCATTCCCGACAGGCGGTCTTCACCGTTGTTTCTGTAAATGGCTTCCACTTTTCTCCCCTGGTGAAATTCCTGGATGATAAACGGAGTTTTTGAGAAACTTTGAATGCCTTCTTCCAGCGCGGTCTTCCATTCAGTCTCCGGCATGTCATGCCCGATTTTAACGCCCCGGGCGCCCCAGGCGAGTTCTGAATATCCGGACGGTTTGATGACATAACGCCGTTCTTTCTGACCGGCCGTATAAATTTCTTTCCAGGAGGAAACAGCGTTGCCTCTAAACTGCAGTCCCGGAATAATCCCGTAAGGAGGAAGTTCTCTAGGGTCAAGGATCCAGGTACTGGGAATCATGGGTGACAGAAAATTGAAGTTTTCTTCTCCAAGGTCGGTTTCCCAGAAAGACCTCAATCCCGGGTGATGGAAGAGGGCGAACCAGAGCTTTTCCTCCAGGAACGCTTTGGGTGGAGGTGTTATGAGAACATTTCCCTTCCTGGCCGCGTAAAAGATCAGGTCGTTTTTAGGGATGTTCCGGTAATCAAATAGTTCGAAAAACCTGTAGATGGCGTGAAGCGGAACGGGGCCATTCCCGGTTTTGCCGAAGACCTCCTCTTCGTTAAACTGCAGTTCCTGGGGACGGAGGACGGTCACCGAGAGTTCTTGACCCGTAAACCTTTTAGCAAATGACCGCATTTCAGGAAGATAGTCTTCTGATTCCTCCGACACGACTATCCCGAGATTGATTTTTCCGGCAGGGGGGCCTTTCCGGGAGACGATGTCGAGAATCATATCGCCGAACCCCCGGGTCATCCCCGCGCTCCCCCCAACGATCGGGTATCCAGCATTTTCATAGGTTTCATTCAAGAGACCGGTCAGGCCAAAACCTCCCGGAACGGAGTCCAGTTCCGTGATCGTCATCCCTTCAGGGGTTAAAATCAGGTCTGGCCGGATAATTCCAGGCAGGCCGGATTTAAAGCGGTTCATTCTCCCGGTCTCG
Source organism: Nitrospiria bacterium (assembly GCA_035602375.1). Lineage (GTDB taxonomy): Bacteria > Nitrospirota > Nitrospiria > JACQBW01 > JACQBW01 > DATNMI01. Next base: position 1,809 of record DATNMI010000188.1, read on the forward strand.
ACGATCTGCTGGGGTTTGCCCTGATCGAGATATTCCGCAATCCATGCGGGCTTTTGTCCCCGGACCGATTCAAAATAGAGTTTATTCTGGCTCTTATAAAAAAGATGAAGAATCGATCCAAGCTTTTCAAGGGTATTTTGTTCGGCTGGCGCCAGGTAAAATGGCCGGGGAGATATCCTGAAAGAGACCGGAACTTCCTCGCGGATCAACGCCGATTGAATCGTGTCACTGATTTTGAGGAGAGACGCAGTCTCCCCGTTCGGAGCGATGGATGGAGAAACTAATGGAGGTTCTTCAAGCGACGAGGGGGCCTGTTTATTACCCATGGTCAAACTATAGCATGGCCCTGAAATTCTGTTCAACTAATAAAAGTTGTCCGCCCTCCCCTCCCCATTATGGAAAGCGTATGTCCGCTGTGAAATCGCTTCCAAAGCAAGCTCGGAGGGAGGGTTAGTGCGGGGGTTTCATGCCCTGTTTTAACAATTCTCGCGCCTTAATGCCCCGGTCGGGGAAGTTGGTAAAGAATCCGTCCGCCCCCGATTTGATGAATTTTTCAATCTCTCGTAATGAATTGAGCGTATAAACATAAACGGGAAGCTCGAGTTCAGCAATTTTCGCAAGGACTTTAGGGGTGACCTTTTTGCCGGGCAGATGAATCGAAAAAGCCCGGAGAAGAAGGGCCTCATGCAGGTACTGGGCAATCCCTTCGCGGTTTACCAGAAGCCCGATATGGAGTTCCCGGTCAATGTTCCGGAGGGTTCTAAGCGTGTTCCAGTTAAACGAAGAGACGAGAATTTCTGAACTTCTGCCCCGGGAATGAATTTCTTTAACCAGAAATTCAAGGTCCCGGGCAGATTGAACCGACGCTCCCTTAATCTCCAGATTGAGGCTGATTTTTCCTCCGGCCCATTCCAGAACCTCTTCAATCCGTGGGATTTTTTCTCCAAAAAATCTTTTGGAAAACCAGCTTCCGGCCTCCAGGGTCCCTATTTCCTCTCCCGTCATTTCCGCGACCTTTAATTTCTTGCCGCAGGTTCTTTTCATATCAAAGTCGTGCATGACCACCCAGCGGCCGTCCCGCGTGGTCTGGAGGTCCAGCTCAATCATGTCCGCTTTCAGCCGCAGGGCCTCTTCAAACGCGGACATGGTATTTTCCGGAGCGTACGCGGAGGCGCCCCTGTGCGCGATGACAATGGGAACGGCGCTTTTTCCTCTGTGGAGCATGGGGGGTAATATAGCGGTTTCCCGGGACAAATATCAACTCAGGATTTGTTTTGTTTGACATCCGCCCTGTTTTCAGTTATTCCTTGAATCTGGCCGCAACGAGGGGATGGAAATTTTGGCGCAAGGATATCTGATCGTTCTAACCTTGTCAATTCTGCTTTTCACCGCTATAGGCGGTTTTGTCCTCTATTTGATCATTTCCGGCAGGCGATCTTCTGATCAGACCATTCTTATTCAAAGGCAGATAGACCAGGTCCGTTCCGACCTGTCGGGAAGCATGTCTCAGGTTCTGACCCACTTAAATGAAAACCTCACCCGCCAATCGGCTCAGCTGGATTCGCAGATCGGTCTCATGGTCCAGAGCTTGAACGGCCGGCTTGTCTCCCTGGAAGAACAGGCCACTCTTTCGGCAGGCCAGATGGGCGCCAGGATGGACCATGCGGCCCAGATTGTGGGCGAGGTGAAACAGAGTCTCGGCGCGCTTTCTCAGGCTACAGAACGGGTGTTTGAAGTTGGCCGGAACATCTCCAGCCTACAGGATATACTAAAGGCCCCAAAGTTGAGGGGCGGGCTGGGAGAACTCTTTCTTGGGGAACTGTTGAGCCAGATTTTTCCTCCTTCGTATTTTACCCTGCAATATTCCTTCAGGAGCGGAGAGACCGTGGATGCGCTGATCCACCTCGACCAGGGGGGGATTCCGGTCGATTCCAAGTTTCCATTAGAGAATTTCAGGAAACTCCTGGACTCCCCCGGAGAAGAGGAACAAAAAAGCATCCGCAAGAAATTCGTCCTTGACGTGAAGAAGCATATTGATGCCATTGCAATGAAATATATTCAGCCGGATGAAGGGACATTCGACTTTGCTCTGATGTATATACCGGCCGAGAACGTTTTTTACGAGACCATTTTGAAAGAGGGGGAGGAAGAGCGGTCTATTTCCGCCTATGCCCTGGAGAGAAAAGTGATTCCGGTCTCTCCAAACAGTTTTTACGCCTATCTTCAGACGATTCTGCTGGGGTTAAAAGGGCTCCATATCGAAAAATCATCCAGGGAGATCCTGGAGTCGCTCTCTCGTATGAGAGGAGACTTTGACCGTTTTTTCGAAGAGTTTGAAATCCTCGGAAAACATCTGAACAACGCCAAAATCAAGTATGACGATGCATTTCGGAAACTGGAGCGGTTTCAGGGGAAGTTGGCGGTCATTGAAAATCCCGGAAAGAAAATCGAGGTTTAGCCATAATAAGCAGTTATTTACCCAGAACCTTGTCTTGACCTCCTTTTTAAGTTTAGTATCTGATTGGTTTTAAAGGATTTTTTTATTTGTTTTTGTTTGATGGCAAGGTATAAAATTTGCTTATATTATAATGTTTGTGGAAATCAGGATTGACAAGTCTCGTTTGCCAAAAATCTCCCTAAAATTTCACCAATGTCAGCTTCTGTTTCGCCTGTGGTGCTTACCCGCTATTTTTTTCGTTCTTTTAGCAGGTTGCCAGGGGAAAGCAATCGTGGGGGATGTTCAAGGACTACCCATTGTCTATGTCGTCCCCGCGCCGTACGCTTCAGCTCCCATTAATACCAGGATTGAAGCCCATTTTGTTGTTCCGCTTGAGCCATCCACTCTGCAACCGGGACTTTTCTTTCTATTGGATTCGGCGGGCAATCGTGTTGACGCAGCGCTTTCTTATACCGAGAATAATGCGGCGTCCGATTATGTGATATCTCTCACACCGGTTTCTTACACCACCAATCCTCCCGCCTGGCTTAACCCCAACGCACCCTACACGGTGATTTTAGGAGGAGGAATCCGGGCAAAGGATGGGAGCGCTCAGACTTTTTTTTCCAGCTGGAGTTTCCAAACTAAAAATACTATTGACGTTTCCGCGCCGACTTTTAGGGGGATTTTATCGGCGACGGGAGTAGACACCACTTCTGTAAGACTAACCTGGGGCCCGGCGATTGATAATCCGGGCGGAACCCCTTCCAGCCAGCTGATATTTTCAATCTGCATGTCGACTTTACAGACACGATGCCAGCAATCTTTTTCCCAGGGCATTATCAATCCCCAGGCGGTTGTTGACTCCAATGGCAACTACTCCTATCTGGTAACAACCGGGCTTAATCCGGATGTTACCTATTATTTCGTGGTGCGGGTGGCAGACATGGCAGGAAACATGGACCAAAATACGGTTCAATTGTCGGCCGCGACGCTTCCGGGAAAGCTTTACGCGTCCAATTTTGAGAGTAATGAAATCCTCGGCATCGACCACCCCTCAAAACTGGGAAGTAACACGACTGCGCGTTCGATTCAGGCTTCAAATAACGGGATCATCGGCCCCTACGGAACATTCTTTGATCAGGTCAACAAAAGGCTTTTCGTTTCCAGTTGCCAGTCGAGGTCACCCGTATATAGTCTTCTGGATACCTTTATTAGGTATCAATGCGTAACGGGAACAAGCAAGATTTCCATTTACAATAACGCCACGACGCTCCCTGGAGGGGACCAGGTCCCTGATCTGGTCATTCAAAGCTCGCAGTTGAATGGTCCAATGGGACTCTATTATGTGAATAGCACAGATACCCTTTATGTGGCCAATTTTGTCGGCGGCAATGTGGCAATTATTAAAAACATTGCAAGCTGTGTATCTTCTCCCTGTACGCTTGCCGCAACGACTGTCAGTACAGGTTTAACCGCGCCGTTCGGCGTAGCCTATGATACGGCCCATAGTCTTCTGTATGTTACCAATTACATTTCTGTATTTTCAGTATTGGATACGACCACAGGGACCTATAACGCTCCTGTTCCGGGAACTACCTTATTAGTGTTTAACAGCTCCGGAACCTTGATCAAGACCGTGAATCAGTTTCAATATCCAGCGGGGCTATGGCTTGATAGTGCCACAGATACGCTTTACATCGCCAATGCGGGGCCTATTACGGGACTCGGAACGCCGGGCATTATCGCTATCTGCAATGCCTCTCTTCTTGGAGCGGGCGTTGTCCCCTTCCCGGCGAATCCCACCTGCTCGCCGACAACGCCGGGCACGCAATACCTGACAGGAACGCAAACTGCACTTTTCTGGCCGGTGGGGATGGCAACTACCCCTGCGGGAAGCCTTTCTCCGGCGCTGTATGTTTCTGATTATCTCGATAATTCAATCAAGGTCTATTATCCTGTTCCGTTATTTAATCCGACATTCGTAACAAGCAGCAGAGTAAATGTTTCTCCCCTTTATACGATCAAGGGAATAAGCGGGGAGGTCCTGAAGCCGGTTGGAGTTTCAGCGGGAACGACAGGCGGTTCTGACTATCTGATGACGGCAGATCTGGGAAGAGACATGGTACTGTTTTTTGATAATGTGCCTCAAAATTACAACGTAAAATGTCCACCCATTCCCCCCTCCACCGCCTATTCCTGCCTCTTTCCTGCTGACCGGGTCATTGCGCCGACTTTGGCCGGCATAACGGGAATTTATCTGAATAACACAACAAACGCTGCCGGTATGGTGCAGGACCGGCTATATGCGGCGAATTACTTCAATAATTCTATCGCTATATTGGATAGCGCTAGCACATTAAGTGGTAATGCCCCGGCTGCAATCTATAAAGTTATTACGAGTCCGGGCCTTCAAAATCCCTATGGAATCTTTGTCGATACTTCCCAGGGGAGGGAGTGGATTTACGCTCTTAATGGAACCCCCGATAATACGGGCATGAACGGAGTCCTGGTGTTTGATACTACCGCTCTGACATCCTGTACTACCGTTATTTGCAATATTCTTCCCGCGCGGGTCATTCATAGCGCCGATTTTCATAGCGCCCCCACGGCACAGAACCCGACCGGCTGGCAGTACCCCGCAGGGATCTGGGTAGATGAAGGGATCGACGTAGGCCAGACAGCGCCCCGGGATATTCTGTATGTCTCAATTCGGGGGGACACGCCCTACGGTTCTTCCGGAGCAATTTTGGTCTTTAAGAATTCTTCCAGTTTAAATGGATCTGTAGCCGCTGATAAAATTATTCAGGGGGCAAATACCACATTGCTTACGCCGGGCGGGCTATTTTTTGATCCGGCCCTCGGAGACCTTTATGTGGCTAATGAGGCGCGGCAGATGATACTCGTGTTTAACCAGCCTCAGGCCTGCGTTTCGGATCCGGTAACGAGAATCTGCGATATCGCATGGACAAGATCGATCTTAAATAGCCAGGCTTTGTACGCCCCGATCGACACCCCTGCCGCGGTGACGATCGATCTTAAAACGAAAAATATGTTCGTCTCTACGCTCGGTATTTTTAATAATATCCCCAGTTTTTTGCAGTTTGGCAATGCGATCTATTTAAACGGGGATACGGTGCCGTCAGCGCATCTTTCCGCCAATGATAACAGCAAGGTTTTTTTAAATAAGCCGCTGGGGCTTGCTTTTGATAACCTCCATTAGACCTGATGAACGGAATGGTAAAATTTTCTCATCGGTCCGGATCTTCAAGAGTAATCAACCCGTTATGGAATGCTTTTCTCGATAGGAAAAAAAGGGGAGAAAAGGTCCTCAACCTGACGGAATCCAATCCGACCCGGAGCCGGATTCCCTATCCGGCCCGGCTTTTAAACGGATTTTCGCAACCGTCAGGCCTCATCTACGATCCGGATCCAAAAGGAAATATCAGGGGAAGAAGAGCGGTTGGCGAATATTACCGGGAGAAAGGGATCCATGTTTCTCCCGAGAGAATATTTTTAACAGCCAGCACCAGCGAAGCCTATCATTTTTTATTCCGGCTGTTTTTTGATCCCGGAGATTCTATTCTTATCCCCAGGCCGGGGTATCCCCTCCTCGATTCCCTTTGCCGGCAGAATGACATCAATATCGAGTTCTATCCTGTTTTTTATGACGGTCTTCAGTGGAAGACGGATCTGCTTTCCATGGAAAATAGAATTCATTCCCGTACCAGGGCCATTCTCCTGGTGCACCCGAATAATCCTACGGGGTCCTATTTTGACACGGCGGAGCAGGAACAGATTTCTCTGCTTGCGGCCCGGAAACGGCTACCCCTGATCGTGGATGAGGTGTTCTTTGATTTTTTACGCCCGTCGGGCGGTTCGCCGAAAAGTTTTGCCGGGAACCGAAAAGCTTTGACCTTTACGCTCAGCGGCCTGTCAAAGGCGGCCGGTCTTCCCCAGGTCAAGATTTCCTGGATCGTTGCGAGCGGCCCGCTCTCTTCCTTGAAAGAGTCTCTGGCCCGCCTGGAAGTCATCGCGGACACCAGCCTTTCAGTCAACACGCCGGCGTCAATTCATATCAAGGAACTTCTGGGGTGGGGGAAGAAATTCAGGCGGATTGTTCAGGAGAGGATTGAACGCAATCTTCTTTTGCTTGATGACAGCGCGAAAAAATTGAGAACGGTCAACGTTCTGACGGTAGAAGGCGGCTGGTATGCCATCTTAAGACTTCCCCATATCCAGACCGACGAGGCATGGGCTCTTGCGTTACTAAAAAAAGAGGGGGTTCTGGCCTACCCCGGACATTTTTTTGATCTTGGGGAGGAGGCGGTCCTTGTGGTCAGTCTCCTCGTTCCAGAACCCCTCTTTGAAAAGGGGGTGAAAAAAATCGCCCGGCTGGTTTCCGGAGCGCTTATTTCATCTCCGTCATAGGAGAATGCCGGCGCATCTCATGGAGTTTCTTGACCTGATCTTTTGTCAGGATGGATTTGATTTTGGCCAATTGGCGGACGAAATTGGTCCAGAGAGGACCTTCCAGGGCGCCGATTTCCTTGATCTTGGCTTCCGCTTTATCAAGAGGTATGGCATCTTCCTGAAGAATTTCGGCGAGTTCCTCCTCCGCATTCCGGAGCTTGGTCTCGTTGATGCTGTTTTCATTGCGGTACGCGTCCCGGAGCGCTTTTAAATCGCCGACCTGCTTGTCGTTGAGACCGATGACATCTTTCATCTCAAGAAAGTGGGCGGCGGCATTGTGAGGTTTCATCCAATGGCCTTTTCCGTAGCCGTGTCCCGACTCGCCCATGGAAGGGTACATTCCGGGACCCATCGATTCGCCGCCCATCATCGGATTGTTCCCGGGGTGGTTTCCATAGGATCCGCTTTCGGATTCGGCATTATCCTGATGCGGGGACATTTGGGCCTGAACCTGGGTTAAAAACGGGATGGACAAAAAGATAAAGCCTGCCAAAAGTCCGGTCAGCGCTTTCATAATGGAGTTCCTCCTTTAATTATTGGGGGTTTATATCAATCCTGAAGAGATCAGGCTAAATCATAACCGCTTCCAAATCAATTGTTTTCATGATATTCAGGTTGACAAGAAATCAACCGTTGTCTATAATAATAAAAGATATCAGGAATTTCCGGTCGACCTCATTTTTCTGGCCCAATTTATAAATCCTAGAAATTTAATAATAAAGTGAATCGCCATCTTCTTTCTCTTTGACCACTTTTTTTCTTGATTAGGAACCCGACACAAACTCAGGCGGAAATGCCGCGGCAGGTGAAG
>DATNMI010000198.1:0-8363 GCA_035602375.1 Nitrospiria bacterium
GCACCCTGACACCTGGCCCCTAACCCCTAACCCCCTTACCCTACACCCTACACCCTTATCCCCCTGTCCCATTACACCCCTGGTGTTTTAAAAATCACTACTCTGTTCTTTCCTTCTCTTTTGGCGGTGTAAAGCGCGTCATCCGCGTTCTTGAAAAAGTTCTCCAGCGTATCGGCATCTTCCGGAAATGAGGCGAGACCGATGCTGACGGTAATCGGCCTGGTTTTTCGGACGGTCCCTTCAATCAATCCGGTTCTCTCGATTTCCGAACAGAGCCGCTTGGCAATCTGCGCCGCATCCTGTTTCGCCGTCTGCGGCAGGATAACGGTAAATTCTTCCCCTCCATAGCGGGCCGCGACATCGATCGTCCGGATATTGTTCCGGAGGTTCTTGCCGACCAGCGAGATGGCCTCGTCGCCTGCCAGGTGGCCATGGAGGTCGTTATAAATTTTGAAATCATCAATGTCCATGATAATCAGCGAAAGGGGAAGCCCGTGCCGTTTGGACCGCTCGACTTCTTCCGCGAGGCGTTCCTGGAAATATCTCCTGTTAAGCAGCCCGCTGAGGGTATCGGTAATCGAGATCTGTCGGAGCTCCTCGGAACGCCGGTAAAATTCGGACCGCTCAATCGCCATTGACGCGTATCCGCTGATGGTCAGCGCCAGCTGGAGGTCCGTTTCATTGAAAACCGCATCGCCGGTTTTGTCCGAAATATTAATGACGCCGATCGTCCTTTGGTTCAGCTTGATCGGAACGGAGAGAAACGATCCTGTCTTGTACCTCGGCCTTCGGGCCATCAAGAGCCTGGGGTCCTTTTCAATATTCTGGACCAGGAGGGGGACCCCTTCTTCAAGCACCTTTCCGGCAATGCCGATTCCCGGCTGAATCCGGTACCCTTCAATGATTTTCTGGTTCATCCCCCGGATATACCGGATTTTAAGGTCGCCGGTCTCTTCATCCAAAAGGAGGAGAGAGCCATTCTCAGCCTGGAGAATTTCCGTCGACTGGTCTACGATGGTCTTGAAAAGCTCCCCGGAATCGAGCGTGGAGCCGAGGTGACTTGAAAATTCCATCAGGACTCTGGCGTCTTTCTGGTGGTCTTTCAAAGCCCGCTCCAGGCGTTGATTTTCGAGGATAACGCTGGCCTGATGGCAAAAAAGGCGGATCATCCGCACTTCCTCCTCTGAAAGGGAGGTGTTGATGAACGCGAGCAGGAACTTCCCGCAACTGGATTTCCCCAGCGGGAAGAGATGGAGATCCAGGGTGTTCTCCGGAAAACCGGACAGAAAAATGTCGTTCCTGTCTGCCGAATAAAAGGGAACATCCCCGGCGAGGGCTTTTCCCAGGACCCCCTCTTCTACGCTCCCCTTGAAAGAGGCGATTTCAAAAATACTTTTTCCAAACGCTTCAAAAGTTTTATACTCTCCTGTCACGGAATCGAGTTTCAGGAGCGCCAGGGTCTCTCCGTTAAAAAGGATTCCCAGCGTGTTGAGAAAAAGGCCGAAAAAATCCCGTTCTCCCAGGCGCTGGTCAAGCTCCTGGGTCATATTCAAGAGGGTCCCCAGCTTGTTGGCCCGCTCGTCCGCCGATTTTCGGAGGTGAACGCTTCTGAAAAACTGGACAGCCATCGACTCCACCATCCGGGCCGATTCTTCGAATTCCGCCTTGTCCATCAGCCGGACCTCTTTGCTTTTGTCGGCAAGCAGCTCGAAATCGAGGTTGAATTCACCGGCGGTTTTTTTAAAGGCTGCGACTTCCTGGTAGTCATGGTAGACCCAACCTCCCAGAACCACCTTCCGGTCTTCGCGGTCTGTTTTCAAGGGAATAGAAAAGATATTGAGCTGGGCGGGACATTTAAAAAACCTGACCTGGGACGATTTTTCAGTCTGCAATATGTGGGACTCGCAGGTGTTCCGGCAAAGCTTTCTTCCTTCGGGGTGAGCATGGAGCGCTTCACAGAAAGGATGCGCCGGCTGAGAATCGGAAAAGAGGGGAAAATCTTTCGCTATATCAATCGCTTGGAGCGCATATCCGACGGTTTTTGAGAGGGATTCCTGGATGGATTTCCAGGAAATCAGTTCCGGATAAGACATAAGGCAAACTTCTTCGGGATAGAGAGTATAATAAACGTTATTTTTTATGGTATGATGGAAGAACTTTTAAAGTCAAGTTTAAAAAGTTAATTTATTTAACGTTAACATTAAGGAAATATGAATATTTTTAAGGTAACCTCGGAATATACGCCCAAGGGCGATCAGGCGGGGGCGATTAAAAAACTGTCGGACGGAATCAATTCCGGCAAGAAATTTCAGACCCTCCTCGGCGTTACCGGTTCGGGAAAAACCTTTACCATGGCCAAAGTCATTGAGAAGGTTTCGAGGCCGGCCCTGGTCCTGGTCCATAACAAGACGCTTGCGGCCCAGCTCTATCATGAGTTTAGGACATTTTTCCCGGATAACGCCGTCGGCTATTTCGTCAGCTATTATGACTATTATCAGCCGGAAGCCTATCTTCCCACCTCCGACACCTTCATTGAAAAAGACAGCTCGATCAACGAAGCGATCGACCAGCTGCGCCACCAGGCGACATCCTATATCCTGGAGCGAAACGATGTGATTATCGTCTCTTCGGTCTCCTGCATCTACGGCCTCGGCTCTCCTGAAGCCTACCATGGAATGCTCCTTTGTCTGGAGGAGGGGGGGCGCGGGGACCGGGACGAAATATTAGGGAAGCTTGCCGAGATCCGGTACGAAAGAAACGACATTGATTTTCACCGCGGCACTTTCAGGGCGCGCGGGGATGTCATCGAGGTCTTTCCGGCATCCTCTGGCTCGGCCTCCATTCGGATATCGCTGTTCGGAGACGAGGTGGAAGAGATCGCCGAGATGGATCCGCTTCGCGGCGTGGTCCTCCGGAAGCTTCCCAAGATCGCCATTTATCCGGGAAGCCATTACGTCATTCCGCCCGACCGGATTCAGACCGCCCTCAAAGGCATCGAGGCGGAGATGGAAGAGCGGATTCTCCATTTTGAAAAAGAAAAAAAACTGGTCGAGGCCCAAAGGATCGAACAGAGGACCCGGTTCGACCTTGAGATGATCAAGGAGATCGGTTTTTGCCAGGGGATTGAAAACTATTCCAGGCACCTCTCGGGGAGAAAGCCGGGAGAGCCCCCGCCCACCCTGCTGGATTATTTTCCGAAAGATTTTCTCCTCTTTGCCGATGAAAGCCATGTCACTATTCCGCAGATCGGCGGGATGTATGAAGGGGACCATTCCCGCAAGAAAAACCTGGTGGAATACGGGTTCCGTCTACCCTCGGCTTTCGACAACCGGCCCCTCCGGTTCGCAGAATTTGAAGGCATTCTGAACCAGGCGGTTTTCGTATCGGCGACGCCCGGCTCGTATGAACTGACAAAGTGCGGGGGTAAAACGGTCGAGCAGATTATCCGGCCGACCGGCCTGGTCGATCCCGTCATTACCGTCAAGCCGGCGACGGGACAGGTGGACGATCTTCTCGCGGCGATCCGCGTGCGGGCCGGGCGTGACGAGCGGGTCCTGGTGACCGTGCTGACCAAGCGGATGGCCGAGGACCTGACCGATTATTACCAGGAGCTTGGAGTCCGGGTCCGCTACCTTCACTCTGAAATCGAAACGCTGGAGCGGACGGAGATTCTCCGGGAGCTCCGGATGGGAAAGTTCGACGTCTTGATCGGCATCAATCTCCTTCGCGAAGGGCTCGATCTTCCGGAGGTCTCTCTGGTGGCGATCCTTGATGCCGACAAGGAGGGGTTCCTCCGGTCCCATCGCTCATTGATCCAGACGATCGGGCGGGCGGCCCGGAACGTCGCGGGGGAGGTCACCATGTACGCCGACAGGTTCACCGATTCGATGCGGGCGGCGATCAATGAAACCAACCGGCGCCGCGAGATCCAGCAGGCCTATAACCGGGAAAACGGCATTACTCCGGTTTCAATCCGGCGCGGAATTCCCCGCGCGCTCTATGAGGTGTCGGAAGCCGATTATGCCACGCCGGCGCTCGCGGCGGAGGACGAGGCCCGGTACCTTACCGGCGCGGAACTCGATGCTTGTATCAGGGATCTTGAAAAAGAGATGAAGCAGGCGGCCAAAACGCTTGATTTCGAAAAGGCTGCGGAGATCAGGGACAGAATCGGCGCGCTGAGACAAGCAGCCCTCGAGTTGTAGAGGCCGGGTGTAGATGCAGGGGACAGGGGGCAGATATCAGGGTGTCGGCGTATAAGGGTGTAGGGGTGTTAGATTATAAGGGGGTAGGTGAGAAGGGACCGGTAAAGAAGTATGGTGTAATGTAATTTTACCTTATACCCCTTTCCCCTGTTTCCTGTCCCCTACACCCTTTATCTTCTGCCTACACCCTTCACCCTATCCACTAAACCCTACACCCTGTTTTCTGACGCCTTACGGCGTCAGGCTTGTTTATAAATAAAAAGGCCGAGGAAGATTCCAATAATTCCGAGGATGTTGATCTTGATCGTAAACCCGATGGTCAGCGCCAGGATTTTCAGGTCAAGCGTAAAAGGGGGGGTGACTCCGAAATCGAGGCCCCTGAGAAAAAAGTTCCTGACTGTCCCTTCGGGCGTCAGGGCTCTTAAAATGTCCCCCAGAAGGGTTCCAAAAAGCCCTCCCACCAGAATCAGGAATAATAACATCCAGGTTGTATTTTTCATCGTCGCCATTAAGCCTGCCCTTCGTAAGGTTCCGTTTCCTCTTCCAGAAAGGATTCCGATTCCCTGATTTCATCCAGGACTTCCTGAAGGGAAGTTTCTATCCGATCCAGACGGATGTTCACGGCATTCATTTTTGAATCTATTCTTTCCAGGATCGCGGTTTTGATCTGGTCAAGCATCGCCTGGACCGGGTCTCCCGAAGAAGGCGCGTACGACAGGACCGAAGACGGTTTTAGGGCAGAAGCCTTGGCGCCCGCGGATTTCACGGCGGCGAGCTTCCCTGTTTTTTTCTTTTTTTGCATCGTGGAGGAAGAAGATGATTTTTTCATCTGGGAACTCCTTAAGGCTCAATGATATAATGAATATATTTATTTAACTCTGGCTTGTCAACCAATAAAACGCCATAAAGAATACGATGATGAATAAAGAGAGACTGATCGCGCTGTTTCTGGAGCTGGTCAAAATCGACAGCCATTCGCGCCGCGAAGGAAAGATCGCCGCCCGCCTGGCGGGGATCCTGAAAGAGATGGGCGCAAGCGTGTCCATCGACGGCGCGGGCGCGGTTGTCGGCGGGGAGACGGGAAATGTCATCGGGATTTTCAAGGGAGATCCTTCCCTCCCTCCGATCCTTCTTTCGGCCCACATGGATACCGTCGCTCCGGGAGAAGGGGTCTGTCCGGTCGTCGAGGGGGGGAGAATCCGTACCGACGGGAAGACCGTTCTGGGAGGCGACGACAAATCGGGAATCGCGATCATTATTGAAGGCGTCAGAAAGATCCTGGAGGAAGATCTCCCCCATGGCGATATTGAAGTGGTTTTTACGATCTGCGAGGAGGCAGGCCTTCTGGGAGCAAAACATCTGGAAACGGAAGGCTTCCGCTCCCGGTACGGTCTGGTTTTAGACAGCGATGACGCCGGTTTTTTATTTACGCGGGCGCCCTCCGCCGTTCGTCTGGAATTCGTTGTGAGAGGCGTAGCGGCCCATGCGGGCATGGCCCCGGAAAAGGGCCTGAGCGCCATTCAAATCGCGAGCCGGGCGATATCCGGAATGAAACTCGGGAGAATAGATTTTGAGACCACAGCGAATCTCGGCGTTATCCAGGGCGGAACGGCGGTGAATATTGTACCCGATCAGGTCATGGTCGAGGGGGAGGCCAGGAGCCACGATGAAGAGAAGCTGGCCCGGCAGGTGAGCCACATGACCGGGTGTTTCGAATCGGCGGTATCCGCAGCGTCGATTGTGATCGACGGCCATGCGGCCGGGGCCTCTCTTGAAAAGAAGATTACGAAAGATTATGAACGGATGCACCTGCCGGACGATTCCCGTATCGTCAGGCTTGTATTGCGGGCCGCGGAACAACGCGGGCTGTCGGTGAAGACAAAGGAGATGGGAGGCGGGTGCGACGCCAATATTTTCAACCGGAGAGGGTTTGAAGTCGCGAATCTCGGAACAGGAATGCGGAATATTCATTCGGTGTCCGAATATCTCCTGGTGGACGAGTTTCTCCAGACAGCGGAAGTGGTGTTTCAGACCCTTGTGTTGAACGGAAGAGAGGGGGTTCTCTGAGCGATAAGGCCCTGTCCATTGTCCGGAAACTGAAAGAGAAAGGCTATAAGGCCTATCTGGCCGGCGGCGCGGTGCGGGACCGGATCATCGGCGTGGCTCCGAAAGATGTAGACGTCGTGACCTCGGCCCGGCCTGAGGAGGTCCTGGCCCTTTTCCCGCGGGCGCTTCCGGTCGGGGTTTCGTTCGGGGTGGTGCTGATTCCGTCGTTCAAAAAAGAGAAGCCGGGCGAAGGGGGAAAAGTCGAAGTGGCCACCTTCCGGTCAGACGGCCGTTACCTGGACGGAAGGCATCCCGAGAAGGTCGTCTTTTCCGACGAAAAGGAGGATGCCCTCCGGAGAGATTTTACCATCAACGGCCTCTTTTATGATCCGGTCGAGGACCGGCTCATCGATTATGTCGGCGGAGAGGACGATATCCGGCGGAAGATTATCCGGACGATCGGGAATCCGGACGACCGGTTTGGTGAAGACTATCTCCGCATGCTGCGGGCGATCCGTTTTTCGGCCCAGCTTTCCTTTTCAATCGAGCCTTCGACCCTCGCTTGCGTGACAAAAAACGCGGCCCTGATCCGGAAAGTCAGCGGAGAGAGAATCAGGGAGGAGTTGGAGAAGATTTTAACCGGTCCTGATCCGGTCCGGGGGATCGGCCTCCTTGTTGAAACAGGAATCCTGGCCGCCCTCTTTCCGGAAACGCTCTCCCTTAAAACCTTCTGGTGGGAGCATGTTTTCAGAATGTTTGCCGCATCAGGGGAAAGGTCTCTGGAGATTTCGCTTGCAATCCTCTTTCATGGCCCATCGGAGCATGAAGATGGAAGAGAAAAGGAGCGTCAGGAACTTTTAACCGGCATGGCCGGACGTCTCAGGCTTTCCAATCTTCATACGGAAAAGATTGGGGCGATCCTCGCGGCGCGGCCCCGATTTCCGGGCGCCTCCCGGCTTCCGGCGGGGAAATTAAAACGGTTTCTCCGGCAACCGTGGTTTGAGGAAATTATCGAGTTTTACCGGCTCGAATCCGTTTCGGAAGGGGCCTCTCTGACCGATTATCTTTTTTGCAGGGAAAAAATGAACCTCTGGGGACCAGAGGAACTCTTTCCCCGTCCGGCGCTGACCGGAGATTCCCTGATTGAGCTGGGCTACCCGGCCGGGCCACGCTTTAAAAAAATCCTTTACGATCTGGAAGAAGAACAGCTTGAGGGAAGGGTCCGGACCAAGGAGGAGGGGCTCCGTTGGCTTGCGGAGCGCTATCCCCTCTGAAAGTCTCTCCTTGATTATTCCCCTGATGGCAGGATAAAATCTAGAGCTTTTGACGGGAATAAAATGTTCTTAAACGAAGACGATCACAAGAAAATTGAATCGGATAACCCGCGGCTGTCTGTTCTTGTCAGGCTGGAGAACGGCACGATCATCCGGATCAAGGAGACGGGCGGGAGTAAGCTGACCCTGACCGTATCGCAGGGATTCTATCACCAGAAAGCCTATAAGAACCTCTCCAGCTACGCGAATCTGATTTTTCATCCGGAGGTTCCGGAGACCGGAGCGGATGCCTGTATCGTCATAATGGCCCGTTTTCTGGTCAGTTTCACCGGTGTGGCGGAGTGCCTGATCAGCGGCGGGGGGGGCGATCGGAGATCGCTTCGGAACCTTCTTGGAAACGACACGGAACGGACCGGGAAAAATATTGTCTGGGGGAGCGCTTCTGTTTTGCCTCTTGATCTTTCAAGTTATATATCGGCGACGCCCCGCAAGGGGATTCTGACCCTTTCCGAGGCGATTTTTCCTCTGGAAAGCCTCCGGAACCGGGCTATCCGGCATCAACTTTTAAAAACGTTCAGGGACAAATAAAGAAAGGGCATAGACGCGTGAAGAACGATTCTTTTTTAAAGGCCTGCAGGAGAGAGCCGGTTTCTTTCACACCGGTCTGGATGATGCGTCAGGCCGGGCGTTACATGAAGGAGTACCAGGCGATCCGGGCGAAGGTCGATTTTCTGACCCTCTGCAAAACGCCCGATCTCGCGGCTAAGGCCACCCTTCTTCCGGTCGATTTAATGGAAGTGGATGTCGCCATCCTCTTTTCGGACATTCTGATCCCGGTGGA
>DATNMI010000203.1:0-1313 GCA_035602375.1 Nitrospiria bacterium
AATATCGCAAGCCACCAGTTATTCGAAAGAGCGACTGCAAACATGGTAAAGAGAATCGCGTTCCCCATCTTCGCCCACTTCACGGTGATGATCTTGTTCGCCCTCTGGTAAATGACAAACGTAAAGATGACGATAATCAACATTGTGTTGACGGCACCGTTCTTGGCCGACATCACGCCGAAGTTTCCGACCACCGGATGTTGCTGTCCGCCGATGGCCTTCAACTCCGTAGCCTTCATAACCAGGGTATGCGGAGTCAACCAGACCAGGAAGGCGGCTGTCATTCCGAAGAAAATATACTTGATCAGGCGATCATAACGGTCCGCTCCTTTCATTCTCTGCATCCCGTTAAAGAGGTAATAGATCACCGCGAAGAAAAGCGCGCCGATCAACACCGCCTGAAGGATAAAGAGCCAGGCCAGAAGACCTCCCATCAGGGTGATCCCCATCTGTTGACGGTAGGAATAGACTTCCCGCATCAGCCAATATCCGGCAAACGGGAGCGGAATCAGCGATCCGACCGCAAAGAACATGGAGATATACCCCATCCAGTCATAATAGGCTTTCTCCTCCTTTTTCTTTGCCGCCAAGAACTTATAGGCTGAATAGGCGGCCACGATACCTCCGCCAAACACCATGTTCCCGATAATACGGTGAACGTTAATCGGATTCCAGAGCGCGGTATGAATGAGATGAGAATAAACGCCGAGGAACTCACCCTTTTCATCTACGCCGGCTGGAGACATCATGAAGGCAAGCCAGGAATTAGCCAACATCATCAGAACGGTACCAAACACGTTGAGAAGAATCCCCATGGAAGCATGAATCCATTTGAGAAATCCTTCCTCCATCGCATGCCATCCATAATAATAGATATAGAGGGTTCCGCTTTCAGCGAGGAAGAGTAGCGCGTATATCAGCATGAAGGGCTTGAAAAGCTGACTCAGGTACCCGAAGAATGTCGGATAGAGAAGAATAAAAGAGAAAATCAGCAAACCGCCCAGAATGGCGGTTACAGAATAGGCTGTCAGACTAATTTTGATAAAATCGTAAGCCAGCTGATCAAACCGTTTACTGGCCACCGGATCTTTGGTGAGAAGCCCCACCAGTTCAATCACCATGCAGAAGATCGGAACCGCGAGAACGAAGCTTCCAAAAAAGAGATGCTGCTGGGCTACCGTCCAGACGATGAGCCGGCTTTCCTGAAAAAGTTCCGGCAACATTTTGAGAACCGGATAATCTTTCGCCGTCATCTTCGGCGCGGGCGCGCTGGAAACGATTCCTTCGGTCTTGTAGTAGACATCGGTCGCTTT
>DATNMI010000207.1:0-8564 GCA_035602375.1 Nitrospiria bacterium
TTTCCGGATTAAGCCATTCGGCCTCGCCGGATCTCTCCAGAATAACGGGCATCCGCATATGAATTTCCCGCATGATTTCGTTCGCCCCAGTCGTAATGATGGCGTACGAAAAGAGCTCCTGCAGTCCGTCCTTTGATTGCCAATGTTCCCATATTCCCGCCAGGCTCATGATCGGTTCATCTTTCAGATGAACACAATAGGGCTTCTTGCGGCCGTCGTCTGCTTTCTGCCACTCGAAAAAACCGGTCACCGGAACGATACAGCGCCTTCTTTCAAACGCTCCCTTAAAACTTCTCTTTTCGGTAATCTCCTCCGCCTTGGCGTTGATCACGCTGTACCGGTTGGCGCTTTTCACATCATTGGCCCAGATTGGAACCAATCCCCATCGCATGGAATCAAAGCGCCGCTCGGCATCTGCGGCTCTTAAAACAAGCGTCTCCTGCGTCGGGACCATGTTGTAATTCGGTTTCATTTCGGGCAATGCAACAGGCTGATTGTTTAAATACCTGTAAAGAAGCTCTTCGCTGGTGAAAGTTTTGTAGATTCTTCCGCACATGGAATCTGTTGTATCAAATCAGCCGGGTCTTCTCAAGGGGAACCTAAAAGTATTGATGGGGTTCGATGACGAATGATGCTTCCCTTTTTTGTGAATCGTTCCAGAGGGGCCGCATCGATTGAACCAGCAGGCTGACGCTCTGGCCGTCCCGCTGAATTTTTCCGCTGATGACAAGAAAACAGTTGTACAAGAACGTTTCTTTGAATTTTTCGCTGACATCCGGCCAGAGGATCATATCGAGAAATCCATGCTCGTCTTCCAGCGTTCCAAAGGTGACGCCATTGGCCGTCGACGGCCTTTGGCGGATCAGAAGCAGACCGGCAATCGTCAACCGGGTATTCGGCGGCGATCGTTTGGCCTGCCGGGTGGTCATTTTTGGAAGAGAGACCCGTTGCCGGAGCCCTTCCATCGGGTGTCCCCGGGACGAAAGATTGAAAGTCTCATAATCTTCCCGGATCGCCTCATAAGTGCCGAGTTTTTTAAAATGAAGCGGTGCTTGTGATACAAACGCCTGCGGAGAAAAAAGGCTTAGCTGGGGCCGGTCCGGCTCCGCGGAAAATTCGAGAATCTGCCAGAGCGCCTGCCGTTGATCGAGGCCGAACGCCAGAAACAGGTCCCCCATGGCAAGCCTGAAGAGGATGTTTCGGCGAATCCGGGTTCTGGATAAAAAGTCGCCCAGGTTGAGATAGGGTCTGTTCATTAGAATCTCCTCCGCCTCTTTTCCGGCGAGGCCATTTACCACGTTCCAGCCGAGCCGAATGGCTCCGCCCTCCAGCCGGCACTCCCGGTTCGACCGGTTCGGATCAACCGGATAGACTGCGACGCCATGCCGCCGGGCATCGTCAACGAGCGTATGGGATGCGTAAAATCCCATCGGCTGGGAGTTCAGGAGGGAACAGGTAAATTCCGCAGGGTAGTGGCATTTGAGATAACAGGAGGCGTAGGAGAGAAGCGCGAAGCTTGCGGCGTGGCTTTCGGGAAAACCGTATTGCGCAAACCCCTTGATCTGTTCAAAAATCTGTTCTGTAAATGAAGCGGAAAGGCCGCTTTTCTGGAGCCCTTCCCGGAGCTTTTTGCCGATCATTTCAATCGAGCCGTCGGATCGCCAGGCGCCGATCGCTCGCCTTAACTGATCGGCCTCTCCCGGGGTGAATTCCGCCAGTTCAATGGCGATTTTCATCACCTGTTCCTGAAAAAGAGGAATTCCGAGGGTTCGCCCCAGGATCTCCTTTAATTTCGGGTGGTCATAGTCGACTTTTTCAAGCCCCTGCCGGCGCCGCAGGTAGGGATGGACCATCTGTCCGACAATCGGTCCCGGACGAACAATCGCCACTTCGATCACCAGATCGTAAAAATTCCTAGGCTGGAGCCTTCCGAGCATTGACATCTGCGCGCGGCTCTCCACCTGAAAGGCGCCAACCGTATCCGCTTTCTGAATCATCTTGTAGGTGGGTAGATCTTCCGGAGGAATCTGGTGAAGTTCCATTCCAACCGCGTTCAGGGTTTTTCTCAGCGCGGAGAGCATTCCCAGCGACAGGATATCAACCTTCAGGAGTCCGAGTGTGTCCAGGTCATATTTGTCCCACTGGATAATCGTTCGATCCGCCATCCGGGCAGGCTCCACCGGGACAATCTCGATAATCGGGTCGGCGGAGAGGGTAAAACCGCCGCTATGAACCGATAAATGCCTGGGGAATCCGGCCATCTCCGCCGATAACGTATCCACCCGGCCTCTGCAGTCCGGAATTCCTGATTTCGCTGAAACCGATTCAAATTCTCTTTCCACCGCCTGCGCGGAGAGTGTGCCGACATCAACGCCGAAAGCCTTGCTCGCCTCCCGGAACGCCGATCTTTTCCGATAGGTCGCCACGGCGCTGACCATGGCCGCCCGGTCCCGGCCATATTTTTCATAAATATGCTGAATGACTTCTTCCCGCCGTTCATGCTCAAAATCGACATCGATATCGGGAGGCTCATTCCGTTCCACCGAAATAAACCGCTCAAAGAGGAGATTCATCCGGACCGGGTCTATGGCCGTAATCCCCAGACAATAGCAGACCGCGCTGTTGGCCGCGGACCCCCTTCCCTGACAGAGAATCTTCCGTTGATTGGCAAACTCGACAATCTCGAAAATCGTCAGAAAATAATCGGCGAACGATAGTTTTTCGATAATCGCCAGTTCATGCCGGAGCTCTTTTTTCACATCGGAGGAAATTCCTGACGGATACCTGCCCCCCGCACCTTTCCAGACCAGCGCCTCCAGATAGTTTTGCGCCGTATACCCGGGTGGGATCCATTCGGAAGGATAACGGTATTTTAATTCGGACGGTGAAAAGGCGCACCCCTCCGCGATGAGAAGCGTATTGGAAACCGCTTCAGGGAGGTCTTTAAATAACGCGGCCATCTCTTCGGGGGATTTCAAATGCCGCTCCGCGTTGGAAAATAGTTTATAACCGGCCCGGGTTAATGGCTCTCCCTCCCGGATCGAGGTGAAGAGATCGTGGAGCTCTCTCCGTTTCGGGAGATGGTAGTGAACGTCATTGGTTGCTACAATTGGACAGTCCCAGGTTTTAGCGGCGGCTTTGGCCCGTTCGGTTCTTTCCCGGTCGAACCCGTCCAAAAACCGGGAGAGCGGGATGAAGAGCTTCCGGCCAAACAGCTCTTTTAACAAGGCATAATTCGACTGTTCGTCCGGAAGCGCGACAAGCGCGTCGCTTCCGGGCAAAACCATCAGCCCGCGGAGCGCTTCCAGAGAAAGCAGAGGGCATCCCTTCGGACGACCGGCATAGGCCGCGGTAATTATCCGGCACAAGAGGCCGTAAGCCTTCCGGTTTTGAGCCAGGAGCGTGAGGCGGGGATGATTTTCAATGGTTAAATCAGCGCCGATAATCAGTTTGAGTTTGGGATAATTTAAAACAGCACGATAGGCTTTAGGGATGGCATAAACGCCGTCGCGGTCGGTAATGGCAATCGCGGCTAACCCTGACCGGGCCGCCTGATGAATCAATTCTTCAGGGTGGGAAGTTCCGCGAAGAAAGGAATAACCGGTTTTGCATCGAAGTTCGGCATACATGGTTTTAAACAGTGACCCTAATCAAAAATTCCGTGGAGATAATAACGTTTTGAACCTGGTTTTTTAAAAATCCAGAGTTCCTCGCCCGAACGGCAACATACTTTAAAATAATCTCTCTCAAACAGTTCAAACCACCACTCCCCTGAAATCCGTTCAGGGCCTTCCATATCAAGCAGTTCCCAGCGCTGTTTTCCCGCGACAATCCTTTTTTCCCGAAAGATGATTTCCATGGGAGGGTTAAAGAGCCGCAAGGGCCTCGGAGGAAGCGGGTGGGGCGCCTCTTCAGCCGGCGGATCGAGGGTCCTGGTCCAGCTTTCCTCAGGGAGATGGCGTTTGATCGAAGCCGCGATAAAAACCTTCTCCCTGCCGAATTTTTGAGCAAGCCTGGAGACCAGGGACCCCCATGCCTCGGCCTCTTCCTCTTTCTTGTTAAAAAAGTCCCGCTCCGCTTCTTTTGCCGGAACCGATTCCGGAATTTTAAATGAAATCGAGATCACGGGAGCAATGAGCGGTTTTTTAGCCAGATCGGATTCAAGCCGGTCTTTCAGGATCGGCAGGAAGCCGGAAGTTTTTCCCTGGGGGACGGAAAGATGGATAAGAAAAGATCTTTTCGGTTCTTTAACGGTTGACCAGGGCTCCTGTTCAATTACAAACTCGACTGCCGAAGCTTTTTCTCCTCTCCCTTTGAGCCGTGCCATTGCCCGGTCGATGAGGGGCCTGGCCGCGAATAAAAGAGGTTCGAGAGCGGCTAAGGGTTCCTGGGCCTCAAACGCTCTCTTTTCCTGAACGATTTCGGGCAAGACAAAGTAAGGCCAGACCATTTTACCGGCTTCGCGGATTTTCCGGACCAGCATAATTCCTTCTTTTCCAAACCGGGAGGACAAGGTTTGAGGGGGGAGTTTCAGGAACTCCTCGACTCTCAAAACGCCCAGTTTTTTGAGAAGCTCGATCATCCGGACTACGCCATCGGCAGGTTTCCAGGGGGAAAAATAGTCGGAAAGCGCTTCAACCGGCAATAGACCCCTTTGAGAGAGCCGGAATCTGGCCATGGCCAGCGCGGTGGGAAGGTCGTTTGCGACGGCGATTTTAGGTTTGAAACCTAACCGTTTATTTAAGGCCTGGAGCCATGAAAGGAGGGTCTGTTCCCGGTAGAGTTTTCCGCACCTGCTTATTTCCAGAAAGACCGCTTCCCGGCTGACGGCCGCCTGCGGGGTCCATTGAAGAGACGCCTCGGCAATCGGCTGGAGATGCGCCGGATCGGAATAAAGAAGAGCAACAACTCGCATTATTTCTTACGAATAACATCGATGTTAATTCGTCCCCCTTGATTTCTGGAGCTTTTAAGCTGGAGGGCCACGGGCCAGCTGTTTGAGGGATACTCTGAAAGTAAAATAAGAGAGGTGCCCCCTTTTTCAACGGCCAGCTGAAATCTCCGCAGCAATCTTAGGTCGTCCACCGCGGCGGTCAGAATCACCCCTTCAAATAAACTGCTTTTGACGGCCTGCCAGACGGCCCATGGAAATTCTTTCCCGCTCTCAATAAAAAGAATACGGTTCATGGCCACTTTCCGTTGAAGAATCCCGGAGGGGTAGATCGAGAGCGTCGGCTCAATCCAGGCCACTTTCAGGTCCGGATGCTCCCTGAGAAACCGAACAGCAAACTCCGTCTTTCCGGGTCCGAAAACTTGCGTGATGGCCCCCTTCGGCAAGCCCGGCGCAACCCCGGAACAGGACCAGTAATCCCGGAGGGGAGAGCCTTCGACTGTTCTGATCAGCGTCCGAAGCGCCGCGACCGTCTGATTCATCCGTCCCCCTTACGCATATCGCACCAGACCGACAAAGATTCCTTCAATCCGGAATGGAGAAGAGGCCGCGACCAGAATCGGGCCATATTTTTCATTGGCCGGTTTTAATTCAATCCGGTCTTTGCGTTTGAAATAGGTTTTAAGGGTGGCTCTGTTATCAATCATCGCAATGACCTTTTGTCCGTTTTCAGCGGTTTCCTGTTTTCGAATCACGACATAATCGCCATCCAGGATCCCGTCTTCTTTCATCGAGTCCCCTTTGACCTGAAGCACATAATATTCCCCGCTTTTGTTAATCATTTTCGGGGGGACATCGACCGTTTCCTGATGAATGAGATGTTCAATCGGAACTCCGGCGGCCACCTTTCCTAAAAGTGGAAGGGAAGATCCCTGTACGCGAAGCTTGATCCCTCTTTTGGCATTCCAGGATTTTTCCAGAAGTCCCTCATTCTGAAGGCGGACCAGGAAATTCTGGACTGTTCCGAGGGACTTATAACTGAATTCTTCCGCGATCTCATGCTGCGACGGCGCATAGCCGTTTTGAGCCGTAAAACGACCGATGAATTCCAGAATCCGTTTTTGTTTTGGGGTGATCGGCATGAACAAATAATATCCGTAAGTTATGCGTAAGTCAAGTCCGCAGCATTTTATCCGGCCATAACATTGATTTATCATTCGATCTGTGTTAAACCTCACTAGCTCAAAAAAAGAAAGGCAATCATGGCAAAAAACCAGAGCGCAGGGGTCTTGTTATACCGCCGCCACAAAGGGGAACTGGAAGTTTTCCTGGTGCACCCGGGCGGACCCTATTGGAGGGGAAAGGACAACGGAGCCTGGACGATTCCTAAAGGAAAAATTTCCGAAGGCGAAAGGCCTTTTGAAGCCGCCAAACGCGAGTTCCATGAAGAAACCGGTTCTGAAGCCAAGGGCCATTTTCAGGAACTGACGCCTCTGAAACAGCCCAGCGGAAAGGTCATTTATGTCTGGGCGGTCGAGGGGGAGATCGATTCGGCCGCCCTTAAGAGCAATACCTTTGAGATGGAGTGGCCGCCCCGATCGGGTATTCAACGGGAGTTTCCTGAAATCGATGATGGACGGTGGTATCCTTTTCAGGCGGCTTACGTGAAACTTCTCCCGGGACAGCGGGGCTTTCTTGACCAGCTCAAGCGTCTTTTAGGCCTGGATAATGCGGCCTCCCAATCCTGATCATGGCTTAATTTGTCCTTGATGAAGGAAGTATTCCATCCCGAATCCGTTTGAACCGTCATCACCCTTCTGTTAGATTTGGTCTTATGTCTGCCATTATTCTGAAAGTTGAAGAGCTCGTTAAACAATTCAAGGATGTGCGAGCAGTCAATTCTGTGTCGTTTGAGGTTTCTGAAGGGGAGATTCTGGGACTGTTAGGACCGAACGGGGCCGGAAAAACCACCTTAATTGCGATGTTATTAGGGATCTTAACCCCTACGTCAGGCGCCATTACCATTTTTGGGAAAACTTTTAAGAACCATCGTGAAGATATTTTAAGCCTGGTCAATTTTTCCTCTACCTATATTTCAATGCCGCTCTCCTTGACGGTAAGGGAAAATCTGACATTTTTTGCAAAGCTTTATCATGTGCCGAATTACGGTTCAAGAATTCGAGAGCTCTTGGGGCTCTGCGAGATAGAACGTTTTGAAAATCATTTAACAAGGGATCTCTCTTCCGGACAGTTGTCGCGATTGAATCTGGCAAAGGCTCTTTTAAATCGTCCAAAAATCCTGTTTCTGGATGAGCCGACGGCAAGCATGGATCCCGATATGGCTGACAAGGTCCGGCAACTTCTGGTTGGTCTTAAAAAGGAATTCGGGAGCACGATCATTTATACATCACATAACATGCGGGAGATCGAGCAGATTTCAGACCGCATCATCTTTTTACACCGGGGCGAGATTATCGCTAATGGTCCTCCTCAGCAAATTATTAAACTCTTTCAAAAAGAAAACCTTGAAGAGGTCTTTTTAGAGGTTTCAAGAGAAACCAGCACAAAATGAAGATGCATCGAATCAATGCCATTGTCTACCGGCACTTGTCTCTCTACAAAAGAAGCCTGACCCGTCTCATGGAAATCATTTACTGGCCGGTGCTTGATTTAATGGTCTGGGGATTTGTAACAATCTATCTGCGGAAATACCAGGGAGCGCTTCCATCCTTTGTTTCCTTTTTCCTGGGGGCGCTCATATTATGGGATATTTTTTTCAGGGCTCAGCAGGGGATTTCAATCTCGTTTCTTGAAGAAGTCTGGTCGAGAAACCTGTTAAATCTTTTTGTAAGCCCGCTGACTCCCGCAGAGTTCATTTTTGGCACTCTTATTGTAAGTCTTTTCAAAGTGATCGCGACCTTTCTGGTTACTTTCTGTCTCGCGCTAATTTTCTTTTCCTTCAATATTTTTTCTTTGGGTCTTCCGCTCTTTTTATTTTTGCTGAACCTCATCTTGATGGGTTGGGCCATAGGGATCATTACCACCGGCGCGATTCTCCGTTTTGGACAAGAGGCGGAAGTGCTTGCCTGGGGGCTTGCTTTTCTGTTCCAACCGGTTTCCGCCGTTTTTTACCCTGTTTCAGTGCTTCCGCCCGTTCTCCAAAAAATAGCCTGGTGGATTCCGGCCTCCCACACCTTCGAGGCGATGAGAACAGTCATACAGCACGGGCCTTTTCCCGCCGGAGAACTGGCCTGGGCGTTTGCCTTGAACGGCGTCTATATGATTCTGGCGGCGCTGTTTTTCTCCTGGATGTTAAAGGAGGTTAGAGTGAAGGGATTACTCCTGAAAAGCGGCGAGTGACAGGAACGGATTTTAATGAAAGCGTGCCCGTACGGTCAGGTTAAATTTTGCGAGGTTCCGATAAATCGCACTTTTTTGATTTTTAAGGGCGGGGCCACCGTGCCTTCCGGATACAACCCTCCATAACCGACCGGATCATGAACAAGCCGCGGCTGGCCCAGATGCGTTACCCGATTTAACGCTTTCGGGATCGATTCAAGATACCGGAGGTTTGAAACCGGCCCCGCGAATTTTCCGTTTTGAATCAGGAACGTTCCGTCTTTGGTCATCCCGGTTAAAATCCCCTCCCTGGCGTTAACGACATTGGTGTAAT